>JBBQJR010000447.1:0-1501 GCA_038326125.1 Chthoniobacterales bacterium | reverse complement strand
CGCCTGCCGTCCGACGCATCCTGCGTCGGACATCGGATGTCTTAGTGCGTGATTTCGAGAGGAACGTCTGTCCTTTCACGATGTGCCGAGCGAGACGCTCGGCACGGCAGGCGGGACGCCCGCGCTACCCGAGACACGCTGTCCTGCATTTCTCACACGTTCATGCATCCGATCAGCCGCAGACCTTCGAGGGTCAGGTTTTCGTGAACGGCGGAAATTTCCTTCACGCCCGCCGCGATCAGATCCGCGTAGCCGCCGGTCGCGATCGCCTGGAGTTTCCGCACGCCGAGCGCCGGACGGATTTGCGCGAGGATTTCGCGCACGAGGCCGCGGTAGCCGTACACGGCACCGGCGAGCATCGCGTGCTTCGTGGATTTTCCGATCGGGCCGGGCGGCTCGAGCAACGAGATTTTCGGGAGCTGCGCGGTGCGCTGGTGCAGGTAATCCGTCATCGCCTCGAGACCGGGCGCGATCACGCCGCCGATGTATTTTTTCCCCGGCGAGAGAATGTCGAAGGTGACCGCCGTGCCGAAGTCCACGACCACGCACGGCACCCCGTAAAACGCGGCGGCGGCAGCCGCATTCGCGAGCCGGTCTGCGCCGATCGTTTTCGGTTTCGGGTAATCAATGCCGACGCCGAGTTCGCTGCGGTGATCGACATCGTGCAGCGGTTTCGCAGCGAGCGCTTCGCGCAGGAGCGCACTCATTTTCGGCACGACCGAACACAGCACGACGCGTTCGAATTTCCATCCGCGCAGCACACGCCGCAGCGTGGTCGTGTCGAGCTCCGCCGTCCGCTCGCGCCGCACCGCTCCGAGTCGCGTGCGCGACGACAATGCGAATTTCGTGAACGAATTGCTGTTGTCGATCAGGAGGAATTCCGCTGAGGGCATGCGCGCAGTGGAATGCGCGCGACGCACTTTGTCACGCACGGCCCACGGCGCGCGGACGAGTCATCAGTGTGACCGTGGATCGCATATTTCTGAGCGCGAAAAAGCCCCGCGGCTTCCAATGGAAAACCAACGGGGCTTTCGGATGAACTCAGGGCGGCCTGACTCCGAAAAACTACGCCGCGATTTCCTCGCCGACCTGGTAGCGGATGAATTTGCGCACCTCGACGGTGTCGCCGAGCGCCTTCGCCTTTTCCGCGATGAGTTGCGTGATGGTCTGGTCGGGGTTCTTCACGAACGCCTGTTCGAGCAGGCACGCGCCCGCGAAAAATTTGCCCATTTTGCCCTCGATGATTTTCTCGATGACCGGCGCGGGTTTGTCCTTCGGGGTCTGCTCCTCGTAAATTGCACGCTCGCGGGCGGCGAGAGCCGGGGAGACTTCGTCACGGCGAATGCTGACTGGGCTGGCGGCCGCGATGTGCAGCGTGATGTCGCGCACGAGCTGCTTGAAGTCGTCGTGGTTCACCGTCACCTGCTTGCCGGCGCCGACTTCGAGGAGGACGCCGATTTTTCCACCGAGATGAATGTACGCGGCGACAATGCCGTTGCCC
>JBBQJR010000446.1:0-1502 GCA_038326125.1 Chthoniobacterales bacterium | reverse complement strand
GCATTGTTCCTGCACTTGCAGGGTTGAATAGCATTTCCTTTCAACTCCACGCGCTCGCATGACCACCGACCAAGTCTCCGCCACCACTCTCATGGACCCCAGCGAACCGCTCCTGACGCGCAGTGAACTCGAGGCCTTGCTCGCGAGCTATCGCGAGATGAAGCACGGCATCAACAACACCTTTGCCGTCATCATGGCGCTAAGTGAACTCGGCCAGCGCAACCCCGCGCACCTCGAGAAACTCGCGAAGGCGGTGCTCCAGCGCAGCCCGGAAGTGGTGCACCAGCTCACGCAATTTGGCGAACAGCTCGCCGCGAAATTGAAGCCGCGCAGCTAGCCCGTTAAATCGCTGAGGCCGCGATTTTCTCCGCGAGCCAGCACCCGATCGCGTTGCGCGCGAGCACCGTGCCGTTTGGAAAATCGGCCATGCGGCCAATCTTTCCGTCCTTCCAAATCCATGCGCCGGGTGCGAACGGGCCGACTTTCCACGGGTCGCTCCACGTGTGAATGGAGAGCAGCTTGGCCGACACGGCGGCGGCGACGTGCATCGGGCCACTGTCCACGCTGACCGTGAATCTGGCATTCCGCACGAGCCAGCACAGCTCCGGGAGCGTGGTTTGGTTCAGCAGATTCGTCGCGTTTGGCGGAGCCGAAAAGGTGAGATCGCTGCGACCTGCGATCACGACATTTGCAGGCGCTACGTCGCGGCAAAAGGTGATCACTTCCTCGACCGTGAGCGACTTTCCGGCACCGCGCGAAAAGGGATGCAGCAGGATGAACTCGCGCGGGCAGCCCGCAGGTGCGGAGCCAGCGGGGAGGCGCCACTCGAGCGGCGGAGCGATGTCGCATCCGAGCGCCGAGACGAGCGCGAGGTAGCGCGTGACCGCGTGGACCGGCTCGGAGCGCGGAGGCACGCGGACGATGTGCCGGTGAAAAAAACGCGCGCCTTCCCGCGAGTCGGACGTGCCCCAGCAGTCGCCGCCGACGCCGCGCGCGATCCACGCGCTGCGCAGGAGGCCCTGAAAATCGAGCGTGAGATCCGGCTGCACCCGCTCGCGCAGTCCGCGAATCCAGCGAGGCAGCCGCGCCCAGCCGGCGAGGCCGCGGAAATTTTGCCGGGGAAATTCGATGACCTCGTCAATGTCGGGATTCCCCGCGAGAATTGGTGCCCATTCGGGATTCACGAGCCAGTGGATTTTTGCCTCCGGCCACTGCCGCCGCACGCGCGCGACGGCGGGCAGCGTGTGGACCACATCGCCGAGCGAACTGGGCTTGATGATGAGGATGGAGCGCGGAGCCATTTAAGATTTGGGATTTAGGATTTAAGATTCTCTCCGAAGCCCGCGCCGGACGTCCGCGACCGGCAAATCTTAAATCCTAAATCTTAAATCTTAAATGGGTCTCAGCGTCCTTCGCCGAGCCGCGTGGCGAGGCGCGGGGGGAGGCCGACATCGAGGATTTTCTGCTGCGCCTTCTCGACGTCGTACTCGATCCGGCGGAGC
>JBBQJR010000445.1:0-1509 GCA_038326125.1 Chthoniobacterales bacterium | reverse complement strand
GCTTGACGCTCCGGCGCGCGTGGCGACGATGCGGAGACATGCGATTTCAGACATTTTATGAAGGGCGGCATTTTCTCCTGCCCTCGCTTGCGGTGGCGCTTTTCGGCGGTTGGCTCGCGGCGGACTGGCTCGGCTGGCTGTGGCTCGCGATCCCCGCCGCGCTTGTGTTTATTTTCTGCGTGAATTTTTTCCGCGATCCCGATCGCGCGGCACCGGGCGGCCCTGATATGGTCGTTTCTCCCGCGGATGGTGTGGTGGATGCCATCGAGATCGCGGCGGAAAAAGAAGTCCTCGGTCGCCCGTGCCGGCGCGTGAGTATTTTTCTGAATGTTTTCGACGTCCACGTGAACCGCGCGCCGATTGCCGGACGCATCACCTACACGCAGCACCATCCCGGCACGTATCTCGATGCGCGCGACCCGTACTGCCACCAGAAAAACGAGGCCCTCACCTGGGCCTTTGCCGGAGACCGCGTGACGCTCGTGGTGCGGCAAATCACCGGCGCCATCGCGCGCCGCATCGTGCCGTGGAGCAAACTCGGCGACACCGTGGAAAAGGGCGCGCGCTTCGGCATGATCCGCTTCGGCTCGCGCACGGATATTTTCCTCCCGCTCGACGCGGAGATTCTCGTGAAAATCGGCGACCGCGTGGAGGGCTGCTCCAGCCCGCTCGCGCGCCTGGCGTCTCCAGAGGCGGGCTATCTGGCCTCGGCGGCGACGCCTGCGATTTTGCTGACATGATGGGTCTTTTCGCCAAACCATTGATTAGTAAAACAGTGATGAGTGCTTCGTCCGCAGATCGCGCATTCACTAATCACTAATCACTCTCCTCCCCATGCCCGACGACGGCTCGCCAAAAATCTATCTCCTCCCGAATCTGATGACCGCGGGAAACCTCTTCTCCGGTTTCCTCGCGACCCTGAAAATCGTGCAGGGCGCGCTCGCCGTGAGCACCGCGCAGATGCTCGACGCCGCGGCCCCGCTCGATGCGGGCAACGTGTATTTCAAGACCGCGATCTGGTGCATCCTCGCCGCGTGCATTTTTGATTTGCTCGACGGACGCCTCGCGCGCCTCGGTGGGACGGACAGCGCGTTTGGCCGCGAGTTCGATTCGCTGGCGGACATCGTGAGTTTCGGCGTCGCGCCGGCGCTCATGGTGAGCCGCGTGGTGCTGCGCGATTTTGAAAAACTCGGCTGGCTCGTCGCATCCGTCTATCTCATCTGCGGCGCGCTGCGGCTCGCGCGGTTCAATTGCATCGCCGCCTCCGGCGCGCCCGGTGCGGGCAAGGATGTCAAGGGCTTCCCGATCCCCGCGGCGGCCGGCCTCGTCGCGAGCATCACGCTTTTCATGCTGTGGCTGAACAACGACCGCCTCGAGCACAGCCTCACGAAATGGGTGCTGCCGCCGCTGCTCGTCTTCCTGTCGTGGATGATGTTCAGCAGCTTCAAATACCCGAGCTTCAAAAACATCAATTGGCGCACTACGCGCAGCCTGCCGAAATTCATCGTC
>JBBQJR010000444.1:0-1556 GCA_038326125.1 Chthoniobacterales bacterium | reverse complement strand
GGAGTACTCGGGCGACCTCGTCGGCCACGACCGAATCTCCGCGTTCGACGAGCAGACGCTGCGCGGTCGTGCGCTCCCAGCCGCCCGGTGCTTCGAGCGCGGCGACAAGTCCGCGCGCGTCGAGCTTCGCAAGATCTGGGATGGCTCGTGGCGTTTTGCCCTCGGGCACCACGCGATAGATCCGCCCCTTGTCCTCACCCGCGCGGAGGTCGAGCCGCGCCTGGGTCTCCAGCGCGATCCACTGCGGATGCTCGAGCACAAAGCGATACATGTCCGCGATGTAGAGCGCGCCGTCGGGGCCGGTTTTCATCATCGTGGGGCGAAACCACACGTCGAGGCTCGCGAGAAATTCGCGGTCCTGCTCGTCGTCCGCGCGCTTGCTCGTGAAGCTCACGCCATCCGCGCTCAGCACCTCGCGATGCACGGCATTGTGCACTGGCTCGCTGATGAAAACGCTCGTCGCAAAATCGCACCCGAACAATTCGTCGCGATACGGCGTCGCGCTGTTCGCACTCGTCACGTAGCCGAGCGACTGCGGCTGATTGAAACGAATCGGCGCGGACTCGCGCGGGTACGCCGTGAAGACGCGCGTGTTTTCCGCATAGTTTGCGAGCGGCTGCTTCGTCGTTTTCACGGCGAGCCGCGGGTTCCGGCGAATGTAGCGATCCTCGAGCGTGTAGTGCCAGAGCCACGCCGGGTTGTTGTTGCCAAACCAATTGCCCCAGTCGTCGCGATGCCGCCCGTACTGCGTGCTCCCGCTCTCCGCCTCGAATTCGCCGGTGTCCGGACGAAAGCGAAAGTCGCGCCCGGAGATGCTCACGCCCTTTTGATCTGCGCGATCTTTTGCAGCGCCGGGCACGATGCTGCCTCCGCTGTCGCCGTTCGCGCCGTAGAGCCAGCCATCGAGTCCCCAGTCGAATCCGTTGATGCGATGCTGCTGATTTCCCAGCGTGAAGCCGGTGAAAAGCACCGTGCGCTCGATCTCACTTCCGTCGCCATTTTTGTCGCGGAGAAAAATGATGTCCGGCGCAGCGGCGACGATCACGCCGTCGCGCCACGGGAAAATTCCGCTCGGGTCGGGGATGCCTTCGGTGAAAATTTTCGCCTGATCGAAATGGCCGTCGCCCTTCGTGTCGGTGAGCACTTTGATCACGCCGCCGGGTTTGCCCTTGCCGTCCAGGCCGAGCGGATAGTCGCGCATCTCCACGACCCACAGCCGCCCGCGCGCGTCCCACTCGAAGGCGACCGGCGATTCGACGAGCGGTTCCGCGGCGACGAGTTCGACGCTGAAGCCGGGGCGCGGACGCATCGCGACGAGCGAATCCTGCGGCGACAGCGGCGGTGGAACGTTGAACGCGATGAGATCCTTGAACGAGCGGCGCAGCGTGTGCGCTTCGAGTTTGAAAGTGTCCTCGTTTTGCCAGACCGCGTGCCCGTCGCGAAACCACGCGCCATTGTCCTGCCCGTCGCGCACGAATGGCGGGATGTGCAGCGCATCCGCGCCCGCACGGTCGAGCGCGTGGACGACGTGCGGCCAACCGCGGTTCCAGCCGAGC
>JBBQJR010000443.1:0-1566 GCA_038326125.1 Chthoniobacterales bacterium | reverse complement strand
AGGTAGCACTCGTCCTCGAAAATTTCGCGCCAGACGTATTCCGTTTCGTGGCGGTTGAGGTGGGCGATTTCGAGGCCGTTCGGCAGCGTGTGGCGCGGCCGGTCGCCGAAGCACCCGGCGGCCCGCGCGGGGTCGGGAGCGGGCAGGGCACGGGGACTTTCGCGCTGCCAGTCTTCGAGGGCAACGACGAGGAGATTGATGCCGTCACGATTGCGGCGAAAGACGCCCGCCGGATCGAGCAACTGCTGGAAAACCTGATGGTACGGCGCGAACTCCACGCTGACGGCGCGGCCGAAATGCGCGGCCCAAAAACGCAGCGAATCCTCCAGCGGTTCCGCGGTGAAAGTGGCGGCGACGCAGACGCGCGTGGCTGCGGGAGCGGATTCGGCGGACGACGGGCGATCGAAGAATGCGAGCGTGACGCCGGAAAACTCGCAGATCGTCCGGCCGGTTTCATCGGCGATCACGACGGAGCCGCGCAGCGTGTCGTCGGGCGCGCCGGCTTCGTCCGGCGACGCAATCGCAAGCTGCGGCCGCGCATTTGCGCCGGAGAAAATCTCGAGGCGCGCGATGGACTTGAGGACGAAAGTGCGGCCTCGCGCGAGCGTGGCGGCGGCGAGGATTTGCGATGCGGAGTCGAGGAGCGCGGGCGAGAGAAAGTCCGGGGCGTCCGCAAAAGCAGCCGCCGCGAGACGGCCCACGATCTGCGAACCCGAGCGCGAAATTTCCGCGAGCGTCTGGAAATGCGGACCGTACTCATTCCCATTGGCGCGAAGCTGGCGGTAAAATTCGACGCCGTCGGACAAGGCCTCAGCGGATGCGCTGAAAGCCGCATCGGAGGAGCGCGGCGGGTGGCTCATTTCGCAGGGAGCATCCACGCGCATCCGCGCGCACCGATGCTCGTCGTCGGCGGCCTCGGCGGCTGCGCCCGTGGCCTCGAACAACTCGTAGGACACGCTGCCATCCGCTGATTTTGCCCAACGCACGGTGAGCGTCGTCGGGTCATTGCCGAGCAGCACCGGCTTCGCGAATTCGATGTCGTGCAGGCCCGTCGCGGCGCTCTGAAAAAAATCGCGGTGCAACTTTCGCACGAGCGCGAGGTGGAAGGCGCCGGGCAGCACCGTCATGCCGTGAAAACCGTGGTCGGCGAGCGCGGGAAAAAGGCGCGTGTCGAGGACAAACTCCACGGTCCACGACTGCGCAGGGGTGCCCGTGGCGAACGGCGGCGCAGTCGGCGGGGGCAGCCAGCGGGCGGGATCGGGCGCGTCCCATTCCGCACGCACGGCGCGGCCTAGCTTCGGTTCGGTCCGTGTCATTTCGCGGAGAATAGCCGCCATCGTGCCACATGCGGGCGGAGTTTTCCCGCCGGGTGCCGGGAGCGCGGCATCCGGCTTTCCGAAGCACCATTTGGGCTGGATGGCTTTCGTTGCATCGAATTCGTTTGCCTCGGGCGAAAGCGGGCGTGAATCCTGCGAGAGATGCGCCGCCATGGAGCCTGAAGCGATAGTATGATTTTTGCGAAAATAACTGCGGTGCTGCAACCAGCAAAGGCGATGCCATGCAGTT
>JBBQJR010000442.1:0-1586 GCA_038326125.1 Chthoniobacterales bacterium | reverse complement strand
AGCCTGCGAACCTTCGCTGAACGGCTGAGTGACAGTGAAAAAGCGCGGGCCATTGAACTTGGAAGCCACGAAACCAGAAACTGACTGGAAAACCCGAGACGGTGCCGGGCTACACGAATCGCTGTGCGGGAAAACTGAGCTACTTTGACCGCAACCCGAGTCGCTTTGCGAACGAGCCGAGTCGTTTGGCAGGCGAACCGAGTCGTTTGGCGGGCGACGCGAGTCGCTTTTTGATCCTATGGGAATAATGGACGGACGGGCAGATTGATGTAACGATCTCTCCGACAGACATTGGAAGCTGCCGCTCCGAAATGCATGACGAGTTGGCATGGATTTGGCTGTTTCACCTTTCAATCTGCGGTGAACGCCAGCTTCTGGCGGGACGAAAGCGGACCATACCTGCGCCGAATCCGGCGCTCGCCGCGATCACCACCTCGGTGGATGACTTCGAGACAGAGGTGCATGAGGCGCTGAACGGCGGGAAATCGAAATCGCCGCGCGCAATACCGCGCGGGTGGAACTGCTCTCGCTCATGCCGCAGCTTGCGGCCTACATTTTGCGTCGGGCGGATGAGCATCCATTGGGTGCGCGGCACCGTCGGGTGTTTTCGGCGGGTCGCCGAAACGGCATGCGAGTCGCGTGCTCCACCCGGTAAGCGGCGTGCGCCCTTGGCCTCTCCTCGGGGTCGATCTTTTCTGCAAGAACACCCCGCCCCTCAACTCTCAACTGCTGCCCCTCCCCTCACGCCAGCATCTTCGCCAAATGCCGCGCGAGTTGCTCGCCGAGCGCTTGCACTTTCGCCGCCGTCTTCGCATCCGCGAGCGAGCCGTCTTCGCGGAAGGCCTCGTGGGCCTGCGGCACCGCGACCTGATCCGGCAGCACCGTCACGCCGATGTTTCCGAGGATCGAGCGCACCTGCACGAGCCCGCGCAGTCCGCCGAGCGCGCCGGGCGAGGCTGCGCACAGTGCCGCCGTTTTGCCCGTGAACGCGAGCAGTGCCGGTTCGCCGTCGCTCTCGGTGCGCGAGACCCAGTCGATTGCATTTTTTAGCGCGCCGGTGATGCCCGAGTTGTATTCCGGCGCGGCGATGAGCAGGCCGTCGTGCTCGCGAAAAAGCTGCTTCAGCCGCTGCGCCGGCTCCGGCATCCCGGCTGCAGCCTCCAAGTCCGCGTCGAAAACCGGCAGCGGAAAATCGCGCAGCGCGACGAGCGTGACCTCCGCGTCCGCGTCGCGCGCCGCCTGCGCCGCGAGGGCGGCGAGCTTTTGATTGTACGATTCGCGGCGGAGACTTCCGCCGAACGCGAGGATGCGAGGTCTGGCCATGCGCGGTGAAATGCCATGCCGCCGCGCGAGGCGCAAGCCCGTGCGGGGGGCGGATGGAAAAAGCGGGCACATCTCTTCTTTTGTCCCTGCCCGCTTTGGCTCTCGAAACACGAGAGACGAGCGTTGAGCGTGGGAAGTCAGAAGTTCGGATGTGGCCATGCCGAAATGATCGATCCGGTGCCTTGAATGCTTCGTTTTGGATCACGCAAAGGCGCAAAGACGCGAAGAAAACCATCACCCTTTGCGTCTTCGCGCCTTTGCGT
>JBBQJR010000441.1:0-1605 GCA_038326125.1 Chthoniobacterales bacterium | reverse complement strand
CGAGGCGTCGATCATCGGCTACATCGCCCAGGGTAAATTTCGGATCGATCTGCGCACCGTTTTCCCGGCGCAGGATTCCATCCTGCGCGCAGCGCTGTGACGCCGAAAAATTTCATTCTCGCCACCGCCGGTCATGTCGATCACGGCAAGACGGCGCTGATCAAAGCGCTGACCGGCACCGACACCGACCGGCTGCCGGAAGAAAAGGCGCGCGGGATCACGATCGATCTCGGCTTCGCCCATCTCGCGCTCCCGGGTTTTTCCCTGGGCGTGATCGACGTTCCCGGGCACGAAGATTTCATCCGCAACATGATCGCCGGGATCGGCTCGATCGATCTCGTGCTGCTCGTAGTCGCGGCCGACGACGGGTGGATGCCGCAGACCGAAGAGCATCTGCAAATTCTTGATTACCTCCGGATCACGCGCGGCGTGGTGGCGATCACGAAGACCGATCTCGGCGACGCTGCGCGAGTGGGAGAGCAGGTGCGGCAGCGGCTGCAAGGTTCATCGTTAGGCGACGCGCCTATCGTGGCGACTTCGGTGCGGGCAGGACAAGGGCTGGAGGAACTAAAAGACGCGTTGGCCAGTGAATGTGCTCTCGCGCCCGCGCCGCGGGACATTGGAAAACCACGACTGTTTGTCGATCGCGCTTTCACCATGCATGGGTCGGGCACGGTCGTGACCGGGACGCTGAGCGGAGGCGAGCTCGCGCGCGGCGCGGGCGTGATGCTCCGACCGCAGAACCACTCGGCGCGGGTTCGCTCGCTGCAAAGTTACAACCAGGCTCTCGAAGCGGCGCTGCCCTCGATGCGGGTCGCGTTGAATCTGCCGGACGTGCGGCTGGAGGAAGTTCCGCGCGGCACCGTGATCACGACTGCAAACCTTGGCGCGAGCGCTGCGCTCGATGTCCTCCTGCGGCGCTCCGCCCGCAGCTCGGCGCGGCCGCTGAAGACGGGATCGTTTGTGCAGGTGCACTACGGCAGTGCGCGGCAAACGGCGCGCGTGCAATTCCTCGATCGGCGCGAGCTGGCCAGCGGGGAAGAAGCGATCGCGCGGCTCGCGTTGGCCGCACCAGTTTTTGCTTTTGCGGGCGACCGCTTTGTTCTGCGCGATTCCTCTGCGCGGGCCACGATTGCCGGCGGGGTCGTGCTTGACCCGGACGCGGTGGGAACAAATTTTCGCGCGGCCGAACAGCGCGATTTTTTGCGCACTCGCGTCGTCGCGCCGAACGACCTCCCGAATTTGCTGACCTCGCAGTTGCGGCGGGATGGCTACGCGCGCGCCGACGCGCTGCTTGCGAAGTCGAACTTCGGCGCGGCCGAAATCGCCGAATCGTTGCGCCACGGCGAGTTCTTCCAGCGCGAAGGATTGGTCGCCGACGCGGCCTGGTGGCGCGCGCTTTCCATCCGGGCGGTGAAGGCAATCGATGACGCCCATGCCGCACGGCCTAACGAATCCGGCCTGGAGCTGACCCAGCTCCGCGCGGCCCTCACGCTCACGGATGAAAGCGTCTTTGACGCGCTCGTGGCTGATCTGTGCAAGCACGGTTTCGTGCGCGCGGGGAGCGCGCTCCAGCGCGCCGCGCATCAGCTCGCGTTGCCGCCG
>JBBQJR010000440.1:0-1612 GCA_038326125.1 Chthoniobacterales bacterium | reverse complement strand
GCTCGCCGTGCGCTCCGCGGCGGGATTCACGCCGGTCGTCGGCGCTTTCATGGAAAGTACGGGCCTCACTTTCGAGGGCGGCATGAGCGGCGGGCCGATTTTTTCCGAGGTCGCGCCGGATGATTTGCGCATCGTGGGCATCGTGGTCGCCGGGTCGGATTCGCCGCCTGCGGGCGGCATCCACGCGCTCGATGCGGAGGGCGCGGACTTCATCGCGACCTACCTCCGGTACTGACGCGCGGGGAGGACGAGCCCGTGGATTCCGCCCGCGTTTTCAAATTCACCGCGCTCGTCGCATTGCTGATCGCGGCGGGATTTTTCCTCGGGCGATACTTTCGGCGCGGTGAAAACGAGGCGAAAAATCCGGCGCGCACCGCATCCGCGCGCGGCGCGCAAAGCGGCGCGAACGCCCCGGAGTTTCACACGGATTCGCCGGCCAATTTGCTCACGCGCCTCTTCGACCGCCTGCGTGCCGGCAACCTCCAGCCCGGCGATCTCGCCGCGCTCCGGCGCAGATTGCTCGCCGCCGATCCGCACGAGGCGATGGCGGCGATTCTTTCCTTTCTCGGCACGGGGCAGGACGCGCGCACGGGCGAGGGCTTCGGCCTGCAAAAGGGTGGGGGACTCGCCGGCGCGCCGACCTTCCGCGTGCTGCTGCTCGATCTGCTCGGCCGCATCGCGCGCGACGCCGGCACGGACGACGCGGGGACTTTTTCCCGCGCGCTGCTGACGCGCAAAACCTCCGCCGACGAATGGGCCATCGCGCTGCGCAACGTCGCGTGGAGCGCGCCGGAGGATCGCGATTTCCTGGCCGCGAAAATGCGCGAGATGCTTGCCTACCAGCCGTGGCGGCAGCAGCCCGGCGCAGGTTTTATCGAGGCGTTCGATGTGATCGTCTTCACGAGAAATGCGACCTTTGCGAGCGACCTCTCCGCGCTCGCGACGAGCGAGGACGACGCCGTGAAGCGCGCCGCCGCCGCCGCGATGGATCGCCTGAGCGAGCTGGCGCCGCTCAACGTGATGAACTACCTGAACGGCCATCCGGCTGAATTTTCCGAGCGCCCGTTTTTGCGCGCGGATTATTTTTCGAAGGCGGACCTCTCGCAGTTTCAGCAGCGGCAGGCCGTGGAGGCGTACCTCGCGCGAGCGGATGTCGCCGTCGCGGAAAAGGGCAAGCTGCTCTCGGTGTTTGCGAGTCCCGGCACATTCGTCGGCGACACGCTCGTCACGCAGCCCGGTGCGGCGGATGATTCGCCGCAGCGCATCGCCGGCCTGCGCTCCGCCGTGAGCGACTGGCTGAAAGGAAACCGCTTCCCGGATCTCACCGGCCCGCTCGCGCAATTGCAGCAGCGGCTCGCGGAGTAGCGCGCTACCGTTCGCGGCGGAGGCGGACGCCGGTGAATTCCGCATCCGGCAGAAAAAATTTGCGCAGCTCGATCTCGACTGCCGTGAGAGTAAAGCGGCACAGTAGCAGCACCGCGAGTTCCTCCGCGAGCGTTTCGAGGAGCGTCCTTTCGCCAGCCAATGCGTGCGCTTTCACCGCCTGCGCGACCGCATCGTAGTCCACCGTCAGCGCGAGGCGGTCGCGCGCTTCGGCAAAATTGCGCATCGG
>JBBQJR010000439.1:0-1615 GCA_038326125.1 Chthoniobacterales bacterium | reverse complement strand
AGACTTCCGCCGGTCGCAGCCGATCCTTGCGCGGCTCGGGGAGCATCTGCGCGGAGCTTTCGCGATCGAGCTGTGTGCGAAGTTTTGTCAGCGTCACCAGCTTGCCCTGCGCCTGCAAAGTCGTGGCCGCGACGATGGCCTGCGCGGCAAACGCCTCGTCGTCCACGACGAGACGATCGTCGGCCAGCGCGGCGGAAAATATCATGAAGAGGCACGCGGAGAGTCGTAACAGCCGCCGAGCATCGCCAACGCTCGGGCGCACGCACGCCACGCCGCTCCGCGCTCGCCCAAACGCTGACGCATCAAAAATCCCGGCGTGCGCGAGCGGGCCGGAGCGCGCCTTGACGCTGCGCGGCGCGTCGCGGATGGTGCGCGCCACTCACCCTTCGCCGCCATTTTCCATGCAAAAAATCCTCATCGCCCTCCTCGCGCTGACCACGGCCGTGAGCGCGTGGCTCGCCTTTCAATATCACGATCAGCTCGCGGAAAAGGACGCGCGGAATTCGGCGCTGACGGCCGAGCGCGACGCTGCGCTCGCCGCGGAAAAGGCCGCCCGCACCGCGACCGATCCGCTCCGCGAAAACATCGAGCGCCTCACGCGCGAACGCGACCGCCTCCAGCAAACGGGACTCGCGCAGCAAAATCCCGCTCCCGGCGGCGCCATACCTCCCGGTGGCGGCGGACCAAATTCCGGCATGCCCGGCGTCGCTCGGATGCTCGCGACTTTGCAAACGCCCGAGGGCAAACGGATGCTGCAAAATCAGTCGGCTTCAAAAGTGCAGCGCCAGTACGCGGAGCTCGCCCAGCGGATGAAACTTTCGCCGCAGGACACCACGGTGCTCATGGGCCTGCTCGCGGATCGGCAGACGGCGCTCACCACGGCGCGCGCGAACGCCTCGGGCAATGCGGCCAAAGCCGCGGCAGACGTGAGTTCCATCCAGAGCGAATTCAACGACAAGCTAAAGTCCACGCTCGGCGAATCCGGGTTCGGGGAATTCAGCGACTACGACAAGTCCGTGGATGAGCGCGGCGCGGTCAACCAGTTCGAGGATCAGTTCAAATCCGCCGGCACTCCGCTCGATCCGGCGCAGAAGGAAAACCTCGTGCAGCTCCTCGCGAGCGAACGGGAAAAATCGCCGGCGAACCCTTTCGATCCCTCGAAAAATGATCCGAACGCCGTGCTCACCGCGCTGCGCGACGAGAGCACTTTCGGCGCGTGGGAAAAGCAGCAGGAAGACTACAAAAATCGCGTGCTCCAGGCGGCAACGAAAACGCTCACGCCCGATCAGGTGGATACTTTGAAAAAGACGCTCGACCAAAAATCCGAGCGGCAAAAGGCGGGCCTGCAAGTTTTCAAGACGACCGGCGTGCCACCGCCGCCGCCGCAGCAGCAGCGCTGATTTTTTCCGGCCAGTTCCGCCGCGACCGCGCATGGCCCTGCCGCTCCGATACAGCCTGCGGAATGTGCTCGTGCGCTGGCGCTCGACGCTCGCGACGGTGCTCGGCGTCGCGGCCGTGGTCTTCGTGTGGATCCTCATGCAGGCGCTCGCGACCGGTCTTGAAACCGCCGGCGGCACGACCGGCGATCCGCGCAATCTGCTCGCCGTGCGCAAAG
>JBBQJR010000438.1:0-1672 GCA_038326125.1 Chthoniobacterales bacterium | reverse complement strand
CGTGAGATCGCGCGGCGTGCCGGTTTTCAAAAACCGCCGCTCGAGCGCCGCTGTGAGCAACTCGGGATGCCCCGCGCCGACGAAGCCGCCGACGGCGACCGTCGCGCCGCCCGGGATGGCGGCGACGGCTTCATCGGCAGTCGCTCGAATCGCCGGCGCACGCGTGACTAGCCGCGCCAGCCCCCGTTGATTTCGATCGTCTGCCCGGTCACGTACGATGCGAGCGGCGAGCAGAGAAAGAGCACGACATTCGCGACCTCCAGCGGCGTGCCGAAGCGGCCGAGCGGAATATTTTTCAGCATTTCCGCGCGCACATTTTCCGGAATCGTCGCGGCCATGCTTGTCTCGATCACGCCCGGCGCGATGGCGTTCGCGCGGATGTTTTTGCGCGCGGCCTCGCGACTGAGCACGCGCATCATCGCCTGCACGCCGGCTTTGGCGGACGCGTAATTGGCCTGCCCGAAAAATCCCTGAATCGCCGCGATGCTGCCGAAGCTCACGACCGCGCCGTGGTCGCGCATGATCTCCAGCGCGAATTTGCAGCAGTGAAAAACGCCCGAGAGATTCACGCCGATCACCGCGTCCCATTCGTCGAGGCTCATTTTCGCGAGGGTGCGATCCTTGATGATGGCCGCGTTGTTGATCAGAAAATCCAGACCGCCGTGTGCAACCTTGATCGCTGCCATCATCGCCTGCACCTGCGCCGCGTCCGCGACATCCGCGGCGAACACGTCCGCGCTTCCGGGGCGCTGCGCATTGAGTTCCGCGGCGATCTTTTGCGCGTCGTCGCCCGTCTGGCCGAGGCCGGGATGATTCAGCACCACGCTCGCGCCCGCGGCGTGAAAGGTGCGCGTGACCTGCGCGCCGATGCCCTGCGACGCGCCGGTGACGAGCGCGACTTTGTCGTGCAGATCGATGGTGATGTTCATGGAGCGGAGAGCGCGGTTCGTAGCAGCGCCACCGCGATTGCGCAGTGGCTTTTCGCGAAGGGTCTGTGCGTTGCGCGCCGCGCGGCGCGCGGGGAGCGGCGACATTCCTGTCGCCCTGTGCTCGCGCCGGAGGCGCACACTTCACGGGTAGGTGCTTCGGCGGGTGCTGTGACGGCCGCAGGGCGGGAGTGACCTTGGCGACGGCGCAAAGGCCGCGCGAAACGCTGTGTCAATGCGGCTTCCAGCGTGGTGGATCGTGTCGGACTCGAACCGACAACCTAGTGATTAAGAGTCACTTGCTCTACCGATTGAGCTAACGATCCTTGAAACGCGGGCCGGGAAGCTATTCCCACTTGCCGCCCGCTCAAGCTCTTTTTTCCCACCGGGGGCTGCCTTTACATGAGCTGCTGCGCGTCCACGTCCACCACGGCAAAGACGTCTTCCGGCAGCGTGAGTTTGTCGAGCACCTCGCGCAGCACGCGCGTGAGCTTCAGCACCGCGGGCGTGCGCATCGAGAGATGATAGCGGAAGTTGCCGTGCGATTTTTCCAGCGGCGCGGGCGCGGGTTCGCCGAGCACCGTGCCGGGCGGCAGCGTTTCCTTCAGCCGGCGGTGCAGCGTCTCGGTGGAAAAGCGCGCGCGTTCCTGGTGCGGTGAGCGCACGGTGATGAGGACGAAATGGGTGAACGGCGGCTGCCCCATTTTCTGCCGCCACTCGATCTCCTGCTCGTAAAATCCCTCGAA
>JBBQJR010000437.1:0-1696 GCA_038326125.1 Chthoniobacterales bacterium | reverse complement strand
GCTCACCGTCAGCCGCCGCAATCCCGCATCGCGCAGCGCCGCCGCCTTTTCGACAAGCAGCGAGCCGTTTGTCGTGAGGGTCAGATCGCGCAGTCCGTCGATCGCTGCGAGTTGCGCAACGAGGCGCTCGATGTCGCGACGCATCGTCGGTTCGCCGCCGGTGAGCCGGATTTTCTCCACGCCGAGCCCGACGAAAATGCGGCTGAGGCGCGCGAGTTCCTCGAAAGTGAGGATGCGTTCCTTCGGCAAAAAATCGTAGCCGCGCCCGAAGACCTCCTTCGGCATGCAGTAGCCGCAGCGGAAATTGCACCGGTCCGTGACGGACAGGCGCAGGTCGCGGAGCGGGCGCTGAAGTCGGTCGAGCATCGCGCCGACTGTACGGCGTCTTGCGGAATTCGCCACACCTCCGTGCGGTGATGCGCTGGCCTACGCGAAGAGCTTCCGAATCGCCTCGCCCTTGTCCGTGATCGGCACGGGGCGTTCGTCAGCGATGAGATTCTTCGCGGGGTTGATGCCCATCGCGGCGAAAATCGTCGCGAACAAATCCGGCACGCCGACGGGTTCATCCACGATGTTCATTGCGAGTTCGTCAGTCGTGCCGATGGCCTGGCCGGTGCGCAAGCCGCCGCCCGCGAGAACGGCGGTGAAGCACTTGCCGAAATGCCCGCGCCCGCCGCCCGCATCGAACGCCGCAGGCCGGCCGAATTCCGTCGCGATCACGATCAGCGTTTTGTCGAGCAGGCGCTGATTTTTCAAATCGGCGATGAGCGCGGCTACGCCCTGATCGAGCCGCTGGATGAGCGCGTGCTGCTGCTTCTGCGCGGCGTTGTGCGTGTCCCAGCCCGCGCCGTTGACGAAGTTCAAATTGAAACCCACTTCGACAAACCGCACGCCGCGCTGGATGAGCCGTCGCGCCAGCATGCAGCGCTGGCCGAATTCGTCGCCGTAGGTCTCGCGGATCGAGCCGGGTTCGCTCGCGAGATCGAACGCCTTCATGAAATCGCCGCCCTGCAATTTGAAGACCTCGCCGATCGCGTCGTCGTAGTCCTGCACGAGCTTGTCATCGGGATTCCGCGCGACGAAATCGCCGCGCAACGAGGCGAGCAGCGTTTCGCGGCGGTGCTGGCGGTCGTCGGTGATGCCCGGCATCCGCGTGAGCCCGGCGGGTCCGGCGGCGGTGTCGGTGAGATAGACGTAGCCCGCCTTCGGCCCAAGAAATCCCGGGCCGCGCGTGGCGCTCGGATAGCCGATGAGCACATACGGCGGCACACCTTCATCGGCCGCGCGTCGCTGGTGCGCGATGATGCTGCCGATGCTCGGATACGTGACGCTGCCGCTCACCGCGCGGCCCGTGTGCATGCGGTTCACCGCGGCGGCGTGCTCGTCAATGACCGTGTGATTCACCGTGCGCACGGGCACGAGATGGTCGGCCATTTTCGCGAGCCGCGGCAGATGCTCGCAGAAGCGCACGCCGGGAATCGCCGTCTCGATGGAGTCGTAGTAGCAGCCCGGTTTTTTCAGTCCGTCGCCGCGCGTGGTCTTCGCGTCGAACGTGTCGAGATGCGACATGCCGCCGCCGAGCCAGATGAAAAGGCAGTGTTCCGCTTTTCCGAGCGGCACCTTCGCGGCGGAGAGATTTTTTTCCTCGGAAAAGGCGCGGGTGCCGAGGGCGGCGAGGGCGGATTGCGCGATGAAT
>JBBQJR010000436.1:0-1698 GCA_038326125.1 Chthoniobacterales bacterium | reverse complement strand
GAAATGCGGCGAGCGGCTGCGTGTCCGGCACATTTGCCCGGACTGCCCGCACTGTGTGCGGCTGCGTGAACTGGGTTTCCGCGACCATGTCGTCGTGCGGAAAATTGCCGATGGCGCGGCGGTCATCTGCCTGCTCATGGGCACGCGTCTGGCCTTGGGCCGCGAGCTTTGTAACCACGTCGAGGTCGAGCGTTTCGCAGCCTGATCCGCCATGAGCGCGGACGCGGAAAACGCGCGGAATGCGGAGTCCCGGGGCGAAACGGAGCGCAAAAATGAGTCGTCGGCACCCGCCGAAACGGAGCCGCTCAGCCTCCTGCAGCCCGGACAGCGCGGCAAAATTTGCGCCATCGAATTGCCCGGTTCCATGCGCGGGCGCGTGATGGAAATGGGATTCACGGTCGGGACGGTGATCGAGGTCGTGCGCTTCGCACCGATGGGCGATCCGATGGAACTGAAAGTCCGCGGCGCGCACATTTCGCTCCGCAAGGCCGAGGCCGCGGGCATCCGCGTGCAGCGGGTTTCAATCTAGGAAATATGGCCGAGCTTCCGCAAATCTTCCGGCGCATCGCCATCGCGGGCAATCCGAACACCGGCAAGAGCACGATTTTTAACGCCCTCACCGGGCTCCGGCAGAAGGTCGGCAACTATCCCGGCGTGACCGTGGAAAAAAAGACGGGGCGCTTTTTCGGCAGCCACGGCGAGGCGATGGAACTGCTCGATCTCCCCGGCAGCTACAGTTTGCAGGTGCGTTCGCCGGACGAGGCGGTGTCGCGCGATTTGCTGCTCGGCCGCGTGCCCGGCACGCCGCGGCCGGATGCGATCATCGCGGTGCTCGATGCGTCGAATTTGGATCGCCACCTCTACCTCGTCGCGCAATTTCTCGAACTGGAAATCCCCGTCATCGTCGCGCTGAACATGGTGGACGTGGCCGAGCAGCGCGGCCTCACCATCGATCTCCTCGCGCTGCGCGACAGCCTCGGCGTGCCGGTGATCCCGATGGTCGCGAGCCGCGGCCAGGGACTCATCGAACTCAAGCAGGCGCTCTCGCGCGCGACGCTGCCGGTCTCCGATCGGAAGGCGCAACTGCCCATCGTGCTCGAACGCGAAGTCGCCGCGCTCTCGCGCATTTTGCAATGCCACACTGCGAGCGTGCGGCCCGAGGCGATGCTGCTGCTTTCGCTCGAAAACGAGCGCCTCGCCGCCGAGGTGAAAGGCGACACCGCGCTGCTCGCGGAGATCCACGCGGCGCGCGAACGGTTGAAAATGAGCGGCCTCGATCCCATCGCCGCGCCAGTGGATGCACGCTACACGTGGGTTTCGGAAATTTGCGCATCGGTCGTGCATCGCCGCGGCGAGGACTCGCACGGGCTCACCTTCAGCGATCACGTCGATCAAATTTTGACGCACAAGCTCTGGGGCTGGCTCGCGTTCGTCGGCATGATGACGCTGATGTTCGTCTGCATTTTCGTCGTCGCGCAGGCGCCGATGGACTGGATTCGCGCGGGGATGCTGGCGCTCGCAAAATGGACCGGCGCGCATTTGCCCGAGGGCGATCTGCGCAGCCTGATCGTGGATGGCGTGATCGGCGGCGTCGGCAACGTCGTGGTTTTCCTCCCGCAGATTTTGATCCTCTTTTTCTTCCTCGGGCTGCTCGAGGACAGCGGCTACATGGCGCGCGCGGCCTTCATCATGGACCGC
>JBBQJR010000435.1:0-1726 GCA_038326125.1 Chthoniobacterales bacterium | reverse complement strand
GACGCTGAAGCGGCTGCACGACGGCGCGATTGGCGACATCACTTCGATGCGCGCGTATTGGAATGGCGCGACGCCGTGGGTGAAAAAACGCGAGGACCTCGAGAAGCTGTACGGCCGCAAGCTCACCGAGATGGAATACCAAATGCGCAACTGGTATTACTTCACTTGGATCTGCGGCGACCACATCGTCGAGCAGCACATCCACAATCTCGATGTGATCAACTGGGTGAAAAAGGGCGCGCCCATTAAAGCGCAGGGCCTCGGCGGCTGCGAAGTGCGCAAGGGACCGGATTACGGCGAGATTTTCGATCACCACGCGGTCGAATTCGAATACGCGGACGGCTCGCGCTGCTCGAGCTATTGCCGCCACATCGTCGGCTGCTGGAATTCTGTGAGCGAGCATGTGCAGGGCACGAAAGGCCACGCTGATGTGAGCCGCCACGTCATCTCGCCGACGCAGGGCGACGCCTGGCGCCACAAGAACGAAGGCGACAAAGATCCCTACCAGCAGGAGCACGACGACTTCTTCGCCGCCATCCGCAAAAACACGCCGTACAACGAAGCCGAGTACGGTGCGATGAGCACGATGACGGAGATTCTCGGCCGCTACGCCACGTACAGCGGCAAGGAAGTGGAGATGGAAAAGGCGCTGAACAGTGAACTGACCATCTTCCCGAAGAACCTCGCGTGGGACGCCGACATGGCGGTGAAACCCGGTCCCGACGGCACCTATCCGCGCGCGATCCCGGGCAAGACGACGGTCATCTGATCCCGCGTCACCGCGCAAAAAAATTCACGCCCCGTGCATGGCCGAGCCGTGCGCGGGGCGTTTGTTTTTTGCGGAGCGGTTGCGGGCGGTTTGCAAAACCCGTTGCGCAGGCCGGCAGGTGCGCGCATTTTTGGCGGCACCCTCCTCACATCCCGCCATGCTCCGTTCTCATTTTCTCTTCCCGCTCGGAGCGCTGCTCCTCGCCTCGTGCGAGCCGGATGAGGGCTCCTCTGCGAAGGCGGACAGCCGGCAGCGCAAGTCCGAGGCCAGCCTCGACGAAATCCTCCCAGACACGTTCAGCCATTCGCAAATTTCCGCGCAAGATTCCGTGGGCAAGGGACCGCAACCTCGCAATCTCGCGGAGACGACGGACAATGTCTGCCCGGTGCATCACGAAAAAATGACGCTGCGCGAAGTCCCCATCGTCTTCCCGGAAAGCACCGGCGACGGCACGGTGCCGGCGGAAGCGGCGGCCGCTGCGGCCTTCCCTTTTGGGGCGGAAACAATCGTCTCCGAGGGCAACGCCCTGCTGCCCAGCCAGCCACTGACGGCGCGCGTGTACCAGTGCGCCGCGTGCATCGCGGCGCGCCGGGCCGCGGAGGAAAAGCGCGCGCCGGCCGAGGCGTTGCACCGGCCGTCGCGGCCGTGAAAGCACCTTATTTCGCGCGCTTCGCCGGAGCGCGCGTGAGCTTCGCGATTTCCTCCGCGGAGACGCACGAGCGCAGCGGCATGCCGTAGCTCGTGGTCACATTTTTGCCTGCATCACCTTTTTCCTCCTCGAGACTCGAGGTGATGCTCTCGACCTGCCCGACGACGTTTCCAAATTCATCCACCACCGGCGCGCCGCTGCTGCCCGGGGAAAATTCCGCCGTGATGTTGAGGTAGAGCGATGGCGCGACTTTCGTTTTCGCCGGAGGCTTACCGCCCTCGGTCGCGGCGTCACGGTTGATGAAAAGG
>JBBQJR010000434.1:0-1749 GCA_038326125.1 Chthoniobacterales bacterium | reverse complement strand
CCGTGACCTGATGCATCAGATGCCATTTGTGCCGTTCGTGATTCACACCACGGATGGCGGAAAGATCTGCGTACCCACCACCGATCATGTGGCCCTCAGCGGAAAATTTTCCGTGGTGGTGACGCACGACGACGGTCGCATTGATTACCTGCCGGCGCTGCATCTCGCCGGTGTCAGCATCGAGCCATCGTCGGCCGCGGCGTGACGCTAGCTCAGACGTGGATCGCGTGCCCCGCCGCGACCTCGGCGGCTTCCTTCACGCCTTCGCTCAGCGTCGGGTGCGCGTGGATCGTCGCCTCGATTTCCTCGATCGTCGCCTCGAGCGTGATCGCGAGGCCGAGTTCCCCGATCATCTCGGTCGCCTCGGAGCCGATGATGTGCGCGCCGAGGATTTCGCCGTGCGGCTCGCCGACGATCAGTTTCACAAAGCCTTCGCTCTCGCCGATGGCGCGCGCCTTGCCGCTCGCCATGAACGGAAACTTCCCGACCTTGAATTTCTTCCCCGCCTCCTTCGCGGCGCGCTCCGTGAGACCCACGCTCGCGACCTGCGGCTGGCAGTACGTGCAGCCGGGGAAAATCGTAACCTTCTTCGGCTTGAACTTCGGCTCGAACATCCCCTCCACCGCCTGCACCGCCTCGAAGCTCGCGACGTGCGCGAGCCACGGCGGCCCGATAATGTCGCCCGCGGCGAAGACGCCTTTCACGCTCGTCTCGTAGCGGTCGTTCGTCTTCACGTAGCCCTTCACGAGTTCAAATTTCAGCGCGCCGCCCGGCAGCACCGGCTGGATGCCGATGGCCACGAGCACCAGCTCCGCCTCGATCGTTTTCTCCGCGCCCGCTGCGTCGGCGACGGTGATTTTCACGCCGCTGTCGCTCACTTCGGTCTTCACCGTCTTGTGCCCGAGCAGCGAGGTGATGCCCTGCTTCGCAAAAGATTTCTCCAGCGCCAGCGACACCTCGGTGTCCTCGACCGGCAGCAGATTCGGCAGCATCTCGACGACCGTCACTTTCGTCCCGAACGCGTTGAAAAAATACGCGAACTCCACGCCGATCGCGCCCGCGCCGATGATGACGATTGATTTCGGCTGCGCCGAAAGTGCGAGCGCCTCCTTCGAGCCGATCACCGTCTTGCCGTTGAACTCCAGCCCCGGAAGCGGACGCGACACGCAGCCCGTCGCGATCAAAATATTCTTCGCCGTGTGCGTCTCCTCTTTGCCATCCGCCGACTTCACGCGCACCTCGCCCGCCTTGTCGAGCGATGCGTCGCCCTTGATCGAATCAATCTTGTTTTTCTTGAACAGGAAATCCACGCCCGCCGCGCCCTTGTCCGACACGACACGCGAACGTTTGATGATCGCGCTCCAGTCGTATTCCAGCCCGGCGATCTTGAAGCCAAACTCCGCCGCGCGGTGCTTCATCGTGTGGAAAAGCTCCGCGTTTTTCAGCAGCGCCTTCGTCGGGATACAGCCCCAGTTGTTGCAAGTGCCGCCCCCGCGTTCCTTCTCCACGCACGCGACCTTTTTGCCGAGTTGCGCCGCCTTGATTGCCGCGACATAGCCCGCAGGTCCTGCTCCGATGACGATGAGATCGTAGTGTGCCATAAAATTTGAGAGCGGCGAACATGCGGGCGTTGGCGCGGGAGCGTCAAACGGCATTTTGTCGGAGAGCACCGGGACGCGCGCGATGCGCGACAGCGGCGCTGAAAAAAGTCGGCACACAGGCATCCCTGCCTGCGCAATCCGGGCTCCT
>JBBQJR010000433.1:0-1759 GCA_038326125.1 Chthoniobacterales bacterium | reverse complement strand
TCGCCCTTCAGCCACGCCTCGTCCTTGATCACGTCCGGCGCGAGCTTGCTGCCGATGCGCGTGTTGTAGAAATCGGGATACATCGTCGAACTGTGGTTGCCCCAGATCGCGAGGTTCGTCACCTCGGTCACGTCCACTCCGGCCTTTTTCGCGAGCTGCGTCTTGGCGCGATTTTCATCGAGGCGCGTCATCGCGAACCAGCGGTCGGCAGGCACGTCCTTCGCGTTGTTCATCGCGATCAGACAGTTCGTGTTGCACGGGTTTCCGACGACGAGGATGCGCACGTCCTTGGCCGCATTCGCCTGGATGGCCTTGCCCTGCCCGATGAAAATCTTGCCGTTGATCCCGAGCAAATCCTTGCGCTCCATGCCCTGCTTACGCGGCACGCTGCCGACGAGCATCGCGAGATTCACGCCGCGGAAACCTTCATCGAGATTCGCCGTCGCCACGATGCCCTTGAGCAGCGGAAAGGCGCAGTCATCGAGTTCCATCACCACGCCGCCGAGGGCGCACAGCGCGGGTTCGATTTCGATGAGGTGCAAAATGACCGGCTGGTGCGGCCCGAAGATCGCGCCCGAGGCGATGCGCGGAAGAAGTGAGTAGCCGATTTGCCCGGCGGCGCCGGTGACTGCGATGCGGATGGGTGGTTTCATGAAAAAGAGGACGCGCAGAACAGCACGCCGCGAAAATTTCCGCAAGAGCCGCGAATGCGCGGCGCGCTGGGAGCGGCGATTTCTGAATCGCCGCGCCGTGATCCGCGCGGCGCGAATCTGCCCGGGCATCGCTGCGCGACGCGGGGCGACTTTGAAGTCGCCCCTCCCAGCCGCACTTGCTCCCGAACGATTCGCCGACATTCTCCGCGGACTCCAGGCTCAGCCTCCAGCGGCGAGTCGGCGGAGATAGGAAAAGGAATACAGCCCCGTCGAGTGTCCGTCGCCCCAGGTGAGTTGCAGCGCGTAGCCGCCGACGGGCTGCCAGCCGCGCAGTTCGAAGCTCGCGGGCGTGCGTTTGACCTCCGGCGGGACGACGCGGCCGAGCGCATCCGGCTCGCCGCAGCACGCCGCGCACGGGCACGCCTCGCGGAGTTTTTGCAGGGGCAAAAATGATTCGCGCCCATCGTTCCACGCGATGGCGATTTCGGAGCCGATCGCGGCGACGTTTGTGGGCAGCAGGCGTTCGGGCATGGTGGGAATGCGAAAGGCGGATGATGAATGGAGCGCCGTCCGTCCCGGGCGGCCACGACGGTGCATCGGCGCAGCCGCACTTTGCGATGAAGCTTCACGGCTGACAAGCGTTGCGGAGAATTTGGCGCTGCGCGGTGTGCCGTGTCCGCCGGGACGGACGGCGCTCCACCTGCGGCCGCCGAGATGAGCGGCGCTCCCTGCGCCTTCGTCATTCGTCCTCCGTCATTCCCTGCGGCTTCCAAGTCTTGCCGCTGCGTTCGCCGAAAATCGCCGTCCCCACGCGCACGAGCGTCGCGCCTTCCTCGATGGCCACGGCAAAATCCCCGCTCATCCCCATCGAAAGTTGCGGCAGCGAAATGCGGAATTCATTTTCCAAAGTGTCGCGCAATTCGCGCAGCGCGGCGAAAAATCGGCGCGCCATCTCCGCGCGCGGCTGCGGCGGCGGGATGCACATGAGCCCCTCGATGGTCAGCCGTTTCAGCCCGAGCAGTTCCTCGATCTGCGTGCGGATCCGCTCCGGCGAAAATCCAAATTTGCTCCCCTCGCCCGCCACATTTGCCTCGAGCAGCACACGC
>JBBQJR010000432.1:0-1784 GCA_038326125.1 Chthoniobacterales bacterium | reverse complement strand
GCGGGCGTCCCGCCTGCCGTGTTCCGCGTCTCGCGGAACACCCGGCGAGCGTCTTTGCGCAGGGTCACGTCGAGAGACGTTCCATGTGCCGGGCAGGATGCCCGGCACGGCAGGCGGGGACGCCCGCGCTACCCGAGGCACGCCGCGCGCGGTGAGAGCGCGGCTCACCTCTCGACATTTCTTCGGCACATTCTGACCGCCAATTTTTCAACACATGAGCAACTACAACTGGATCGAAACTCCCGCGTGGCAACTTCAGTTCTTCGGCCTGCCGAACCGCATCCCGTGGCCCGCGGACGCGAAGCAGCCGGAGCCGGAGAAGGGCGAATTCGACATGCCGTCGCTCGTGCGCGGCGTCGAGGCGTGCGTGCAAAGTGAGCCGGCGATCATCGGGCCGTGGCGCGGATTCCTCGCGGCGTCGGAGCATTTCCAGGAGATGACCGAGGCGCTGGAAGATCAGGAATATGCGCGCGCTTCCGAGCTGCTCACGGCGATCGACAAGGCGCATCCCGGCTCGCCGTACATGCTGTTTCACCAGGCGTATGTGCATCGCCAAAGCGGCAACGACTCAGAGGCGCTGCGGCTCTACGCCGAGGCTTCGGAGAAAGCGCCGGGCGTGCCTTTCATCTGGAACAATCTCGGCGCGATGCTCGCGGAAAATGGCGAGCGCGACAAGGCGGTGGCGGCGTTTCAGAATGCGGTGAACCTGAACCAGAGCGACGCGGTCGCGCTCGAATCGCTCGTGCAGCTCAAGGCCGCGGTGAAGCTCCTGCGCGACCAGAAAGATCCGAATTCCGCGGTGTTCGTGCCGGTGGATCAGTTTCGCGAAATGGCGGTCGGACAGATCGATCAGATCGCCGCGAACATCGATCAGCTCATCGGTTTCGGGGAGCAAATGCTGCGCGACGGCGTGATTCCCGATGTTGGCGTGAAGGCGCTCGAAAAGGCGGACACGCTGAAGCCGAACGATCCGCGCATCCTCGCCGCACTCGGCGCGGGCTACCGGCTCACCGGCGCGTTCGACCAATCGAAGGCGACATTTGAAAAATTCACGAAGGTGCGCCCGAACGATGCATGGGGATTTTTCAACATCGCGCAGACGTGCAACGCTGCGGGCGACAAGGCCGGCGAGCGCGCCGCGCTCGAGGAAACGCTGAAGCTCGATCCGAACATCCAGGCCGCGCTTGGCATCTTTTTTGATCTGCAAAACGACCACGGCCCGGAGAAGGAAAAGACGCTCGTGGAATTTGCCGACAAGCGCGGCGCGTGGATGCCGCTGCTCCTCGCGAGCAGCATCGCGCGCCAGCGGGGCGACATCCCGGCGGCGGTCGCGCACGCGGCGAAGGCGCACGAGCGCAATCCGAATTCCGAGGAAATCATGCTGCAATATTCCGCGATGCTCGGCGACGCGGGCGATGCCGCCACGCTCGAACTCGTGATCCAGCCCGCGGTTTCCGGCGGGCGTTTCTCGAAGCGGCTCGACTGGAATTACGCGCAGTCGCTCAAGCAGGTCGGCAAGGTGCCGCAGGCGATCGAAGTCCTGCGGCGCGCGCAAGTCGGCGAGGCGCCGGATGATTTCAAGGCGGCCGCGGGCACCGCGATCGAATTCTGGACCGGCCTCCGCGCGCAGTCGGGCGAGATGCTCGAAGTGCATCGCAGCGGCCAGCTCATGCGCCCCGTGCTGCTGTCGCTCGAGGACGGCGAGGGCGGCGTGCTTTTGAATCCGCGCCAGCCGCTTCCCGCCGCGCACAAATTCGCGTGGCGCGCGAAGGAAAACGGCGGCA
>JBBQJR010000431.1:0-1810 GCA_038326125.1 Chthoniobacterales bacterium | reverse complement strand
CGCCGTGATCAACATCTCCCGCGCCGCCGCGCCCGCCGTGCGGAACGTCCCCAGCCGCCGCGCGATCCCGCTGCTCCCCGCCGAGAGCCACGACGCCGACGCACCGAGCGGCTCCACTTTCACCTTCTCCCACTTCACCATCAGCTCCTCCGCCGCGCCCATCGCGAGTCCGGTGTATATTCCCTGCCCCATCTCACCGCCGCCCACCAGGATCGTGATCGTCTCGTCCGCGCCGATGCGGATGAATGCGGTCACACTTGCCGGTGGCGTGCCTTGCGCCAGCGCCGCGCGTCCCCCGCCGTCCAGCGTCACCGCGAGCAGAAACCCGCCCGTGATCTTTAGAAATTCCCGCCGATCGAGCGCGCCCGCTTTTTTAACCAGAGGTTTGGACATCGGCGCGTGAAGTTAGCCTCCATTCGCCGCGCGTTTGATCGCCGCCTTCACGCGCTGATACGTGCCGCACACGCACACATTCTGCATCGCGCCATTGATGTCGCCATTCGCGGGATGCCGCTGATTTATAAAAAGCCCCGCCGCCTGCATGAGCATCCCGGACTGGCAATAGCCGCACTGGGGCACCTGCTGCGCGACCCACGCCTCCTGCAATTTTTGCCCCATGCCCTTCGCGCCCGGCGCATCGGAGGCGAGGCGAAAATTCGCAAGCCCCTCGATCGTGGTGATCGTTTTTCCGACCGCCGAGCCGACGGTCACGTCGCACGACTTATCGGCCTGGCCGTTGATGAGAACCGTGCAGGCCCAGCACACGGAAATGCCGCAGCCATACTTGGTGCCCGTGAGATGAAGGATGTCGCGCAGCACCCACAGCAATGGCGTGTCGGACGAGGGAGCATCCACCACGTAAGTCTGTCCATTGATGTTCAGGGAGTAACTCATGTTGATACAATCTTCCTCGAAAACCGGCTCGGCGACATTTTTATCATGACAGTGCGGTGATTAAAAATCCCTTCACAAATCGCTGAGCGCGAAGAAGCAGCGCAGCTTTTTGCCATTGCGAAAATTTACCGTTCATCGCTCTGACTTTCGTCCTTCATCCTTCGCAAAAACCACCTACGATCAGCGCTTCATGTTTCAACTGCTCGGCACTGATCCTTCCTCGAAAGCCCGCCGCGGAATCCTCCGCACGAAGCGCGGCGACATCCAGACGCCGCAGTTCATGCCCGTCGGCACGCAGGGCTCGGTGAAGGCGGTGTCGCCGGACGAACTCACGCAGCTCGGCGCGCAGATCATCCTCGGCAACACGTATCACCTTTTCGTCCGCCCCGGCATGGAGGTCATGCGCAAATTCGGCGGGCTGCACCGCTTCATGGGCTGGGACGGGCCGATCCTCACCGACAGCGGCGGCTTCCAAGTCTTCTCGCTCGCGAAGCTGTGCAAGATCACCCCCGAGGGCGTGCATTTTCAAAATCACCTCGACGGCTCGCCGATGTTCCTCGGCCCGCGCGAGGCGATGGAAATCCAGGCCACGCTCGGCAGCGACATCGCCATGCTCTTCGACGAATGCCCGCCGCATCCGTGCGAGCGCGACTACGCCGCGAAGTCGCTCGCGCTCACGCTCAAGTGGGCCGCGATGTGCCGCGAGGTCGAGACGCCGGGGATGAAATTTGGCATCGTGCAAGGCAGCAGCTATGCCGACCTGCGACGCGAGAGCGCCGAGGCGCTCGTGCAGCTCGGCTTCGACGGATACGCGATCGGCGGCGTGAGCGTCGGCGAGCCCGAGCCGGAAATGATGAAGGCCGTCGAGTCCGCCGAGCCCTTCCTGCCCGCCGGCAAGCCGCGCTACGCGATGGGC
>JBBQJR010000430.1:0-1823 GCA_038326125.1 Chthoniobacterales bacterium | reverse complement strand
CATCACATCCTGCGCGCCGACGAGCAGCGGCGTGCTATCGGCGAAACTTTGCCGCGCGTAGTCCGCGAAATCGGGCGTGAGCCGGACGTACGGCGACTCCATGCAAAATTCGTACGACGCGACATCCGCCGGCGAGACGGGATCGCGAAAGCACGCGACGACTTCCTCCCACGCCGGCGAGAGCGCGAGCGCCGGGGCCGTCGCCGCATTCACCGAGACCTCGCTGCGCGCGGTGACTTCGAAGTGCCGGTGGATTTCCTGAATCGCAAACGAGCACACGGCATTGCCAAAATAATCGCGGCTCTCCTTCCGCACCGCGGGCTCGGGCAGGACGGTGAGCGAGGAGCGCGCGATACGCTGCGTGGCGCTCTGCCGCGGCAGCAGCCGCGCGGCGTGATGCGAGACGCTGACCGCCGAGCCGTAGTCGTACACGGTGCGATGCGTGATGCGGTATTCCATGGTCAGTTGCGCGTGCGGGAGATCGCGGTGTGCGCGAAATAATTGGCCGCGATGGCCTCCGCCAGCCGCGGCAGGGCGGTCTCCACTTCGCGGATGACGCGCCCCGTTTCGCCCTCGTGCCACGGTCCCTCGGTGTGAAAAAGTTCGCGAGGATCGAGCAGCCGCACCCGCGCGAGCGTGCCGATGAGAATGCGCTGCCCGGCGCTCGGCAGCGCGCCTTTCGTTTCCTTCGGCAGACGGTCGAAATGTTTTTCGAGCTGGAGCAATTGGAAAAGCAGCGCGCGCGGATTCGTGCTGTCGAGCAGCACGAGATCGTACACCGCGGCGATGTTCGGCACGAGCGTGTAGCGCGAGCGGTAGGTGAGCGTGCTGTCCGCGTATTCGAGCACGGCTTCGAGCACGCTCGGGTCATCCGCCTGCGGCGAGCGCAGCGTGCAATCGAGCAGCCCGCAGAGGTAGAGCGAGCGCTCGATCCGCTGGCCCATGTCAATGAAACGCCAGCCCTGCGCGCGCGTCATATTTTCGCGCGCCAGCCCGTAGAAAGAGGCGAGCAGCAGCAGCAGCCGGTTCAGCACGGGGATGGCATCCGCCGCGAGCAGCGGGCGGCCGTCACCGGGCGCGGTGAGGCATTCCTCGAGTTGGCTGAGCACGCGCCACACGTCGTTGGAAGTGCGGTCGCGCACGGCCATCGCGAGCCGCTGCACGCGCACCGAAATTTGCCGCAGGCTGCCCGCGCGCGCCGGATCGAAAATGCCCGCGAGCAATTCCGCTTCGAGCGCCTCCGGGCTGGCCGCCGTTTCCGCCGGCTTCTCGCCGACCCGTCCATGCCGGTCGAGCGCCTGCAGCAGCGGGACGAGGTGCGGCATGTGCGCGCCGCCGCGCTCGGGATTGAATCGGTTCAGGATGCTCCGCAGCAGCCGCGCGTTCGCATCCAGCCGCTCCGCGTACCGGCCGAGCCAGCAAAAATCATCCGCGAGCCGCGACGGAAGATTGTTTCCCGTACGGCGCAGTTCGACGTTCCGCCCCACGCCCTGCAGCAGCGTCACGCTCTCGACCGGCCGATCGCTGAGCACCCACGTGTCCTTGCTCGTGCCGCCGTGCTGCATGGAAATGAGCCGCCCGTCGCCGCCCGTCGCCGTGCGCGCGAGACCGCCGGGCATCACTTTGTAGCCGTCCGCCGTCGCGACGAGATACACGCGCATCACCGCGCGTTTCGCGACCAGTCCGCTGCGATCCCACGAGGGCGTCGTGGACAGCGCGACCTTTTCCTGCGCGATCCACAGGTGCGGCTGAAAGCGGATGCGCGCACGCAATTCATCGTGCGACAGCATCTCGAAATCCATCCGCTGCAGCGTGCGAAAGGC
>JBBQJR010000429.1:0-1839 GCA_038326125.1 Chthoniobacterales bacterium | reverse complement strand
GTGCCCGATGTGGCCGGTCACGAGCACGATGCCGCGTCCACGCGCGCGGGCGGTGGCGAGGTGCTCCCAGCCCTCGAGTTCGCCGAGCAGGGCGTTCGCGTTGGCGGCGCGCTCGCCGGCGCAGAGGAAATAGTCGGCGAGCGTGCGGGAAAAATTGCGGACATTTTCGCGCACGAGCGCGTCGAGTGCAGGACCGGTGAGGCCGGTGGCGACGGCCAGATTTTCAGATGCTAAAATTTTAACACCCCGTTTGCTGCGCAGGCTCAGCGCGGCGAGGACGTCGGCGATTTTCCGGGTGACGGGGCGGGGGAGAATCTGCGCGAGCGCGAACGCGGTCTTGAACGCGCGGATGCCGTAGAGCGAGCGCATCGTGTCAGCCCGAGACAGTGAAGAAGATGTCCACGAAACACACGAAAGGAGACGAAAAGAAAGGCGGGGTGATGGCACCGCCAGTCACAATCCGGGTGATTCCCGAGATCATCCCAGGATACATTTTCGTGGCTTTCGTGTATTTCGTGGATCTCACCGCCGGCTTCAGGGTTGGGATGCGCGCCGCGCCGCGAGCGCGCAGGCGGGGAGGACGAAGACAAACGTGGTGAGCACGCACCACGCGATGCCGATGCCGCACACGAGGCCGAGGCCGCGCAGCGCGGGATTTTGCGCGAGCACGAGCGAGCCGAAGCCGACGACGGTGGTGTGGCCGCTGAGGAGCACGGGCTTCAGCACGGTGCGCAGCTCGCGCAATGGATCGGCGGCGCGCATCGCGACGGCGATGTAGATGCCGTAGTCCACGCCGACGCCGAGCACGAGCGGGAAGGCGAGCACGTTGAAAAGATTCAGCGCGATGCCGGCGAATTTCAGCGTGGCGACGAGCGCGCCGATGCTGAGCGCGAGGCCGAGCATGAGGATGCAGATCGGTATCAGCGAGCGGAGGAGGAAGGTAAGGATGACGATGTTGAGGCCGATCATCAGCGCGGTCATTTGCACCATTTTCCGCTGCGACCACGGCCCGAGTTCCGCGAGGGTGTAGCCCCAGCCGGAGAGGCCGACTTCGATGCCGGGCACGGCGAGCGCGCGGCGCAGCGCGGCGGCTTGCGCCTCGGTCTCGATGTTCGCGGCGGGCTTGAGGCGCGCGAGGCCGATGGGATTTTCGCGGCTGAGAAATCCGTCGATGAGGAACCACCACGCGCTCGTCTCGGGCAGGTTGCGTTTCCACTCGACGACATTCATGCGGCCCTGCGCGGCGTCGCCGAGGGCGGAGAGCAGTCCGCGCGCGGCGGAAAATTGCTCGGGCGAAAAATCGCTCGCGACGAGTGCGGCGTCGAAGGCGGCGGTGCTTTTGGAAAAATCAACGGCGGCGAGTTTCGTCGCGTTCGCATTCATCCGCGCTGGTGAAGTCGCGAGGCCCGCGGGCGTCGCGATCGATGAGAGCACGGGCGCGGATTTCGAGTCTCCGCCCTCGGGAGTGAGTTGGAGCCATGCGGCGTGCGCTTTTTGCCACGCGGCGGAAAGCGACTCGGCGTCGGGCGCGCGGATCACTGCGAGGACGGACTCAATGCCGTCGGGATTCACGCGCGCCATGATGGTGCGCAGCGCGTGACCGGCGACGCTGTTGCGCGGTTCGAGCGACTTGGGATTCAGATCGAAAGCGAGGTGTCCCACGGGCGCGAGCGCGACGACGGTGAGCGCGATGAGGACGACGGCGGAGGGCGCGAGCAGCTTCCACGGACGCGACAGCGCGAGCGGCGGCAGGCGCGGAATCCAGAGGCAAAAGTAGTGCGCGATCGCCATCGCGAAGAACGTGATGACGGCGCACCAGCCAATGTTCCGCCACGTCGC
>JBBQJR010000428.1:0-1862 GCA_038326125.1 Chthoniobacterales bacterium | reverse complement strand
CGCGTTCGGATCGTCGGCGTTGAAAAGGAGCACGCCATTTTCCGGCAGCACGCGCATGAGCAGGCCGAACGCCTTTTTCACCGCGGCGAGATCGGGGTAGATGTCGAGCTGATCGAGTTCGACCGCGTTCAGGATCGCGAGATCCGGCAGATAGTGCGCGAACTTCGGGCCCTTGTCGAAAAACGCCGTGTCGTACTCGTCGCCCTCGATCACCACGATGTCCGATGCATGCAGGCTCGCGCCCATGCCGAGATCCTCCGCGATGCCGCCGATCATGAAGGCCGGATTCATCCCGCTGCTGCGCAAAATGTGCGTGAGCATCGCGGCGGTCGTCGTCTTTCCGTGCGTGCCGGCCACGACGAGATTCCGCCGGCCGCGCAGAAAATAATGGCGCAGCGTCTCCGGCAGCGACTGGTAGCAGAGCCGGCGGTTCAGCACTTCCTCGAGCTCCGCGTTGCCGCGCCCGATCGCGTTGCCGACGACAACCAGGTCCGTGTCGCCGGGAATATTTTCCGCCGCGTACCCCTCCCGCAGCGCGATGCCGCGTTCGCGCAAAAAGTCCGACATCGGCGGAAACATTTTCTCGTCCGAGCCCGTCACCTCGAAGCCCTGCTCGCGCATCGCCACCGCGACCGCGCCCATCGCCGAGCCGCAGATGCCGAGAAAGTGAACGTGACGGACGGGCTGATTCATGGGCGTGAGGCCGCGCAAGCTAGCGAGGCCCCGGCGGCTGTCGAGCGTCGCGGAAAATGGGCGGCCCGTCTGAAATCTTCCGTCTTCGTCGTGCTCATGCTCTCTCGGCGGCGGCTGAAGAGAGCAAGAGCATGAGCAAGACAAAGAGAAAGAGCCGCCGGACTGAACCACTTTGAACCCCGCGGTTGAGGTGCGCACCGCGCTTCGATTAGGAAGGCTGCCCCTGAATGAAAACGGCCCTCGGACTCGATTTCGGCACGGAGAGCGTGCGTGCGGTGATCGTGGATTTGCGCGGGCGCGAACTCGCCTGCGCGGTTGCAAAATTCGCGCACGGCCAGATCACCTCCGCGCTTCCCGGCTCGGCGAAAAAGCTCCCGCCGCATTTCGCGCTGCAGCATCCGCTCGACTGGATCGAGTCCGCGGCGAAGGCCACGCGCGCTGCCCTGCGCCGGGCGAAATTGAGCGCGGATGAGGTGGTCGGCATCGGCGTGGATTTCACGAGCTGCACGATGCTGCCGACGACACGCGACGGCACGCCGCTGTGCCTGCTGAAAAAATTTGCCAGCGAGCCGCTCGCGTGGCCGAAGCTGTGGAAGCATCACGGCGCGCAGGCGCAGACGGATCGCATCAACGCCGTCGCCCGCGCGCGCGGCGAAAAATTCCTCGCGCGCTATGGCGGCATCATCGGGCTCGAGTGGTTTTTCCCGAAGATGCTCGAGACGCTCGAACTCGCGCCGCGCGCGTACGACGCGGCGGACGTGTGGCTCGAAGCGGGTGATTGGCTCGTGTGGCAGCTCGTCGGCGGCGCGGCGGAATCGCTCCCGCGCTCGACGTGCCAGGCGGGCTACAAGGGCCTGTGGAGCGCGACGGACGGCTGGCCGTCCGAGGATTTTCTGCGCGCGGTGCATCCGAAATTCGCGCGCGTGGTCGCGGACAAAATGCCCGGTCGCCTGCTCGTGCCCGGTGTCGCCGCGGGCGGTCTTACGCGCGCCATGGCGAAGAAATTCGGCCTGCGCGAAAGCACGCCGGTCAGCGTCGCGATCATTGATGCTCACGCCGGCGTGCCCGGCGCGGGCGCGGCGGAAGCGGGCACGCTCGTGATGGTGATGGGCACCAGCTCGTGCCACATGCTGAACAGCGAAAACGAGTGCAGTGTCCCCGGTGTCGCG
>JBBQJR010000427.1:0-1876 GCA_038326125.1 Chthoniobacterales bacterium | reverse complement strand
GCCGGCAGGCCGAACGCGTCCCAGCCCATCGGGTGCAGCACGTTGAAGCCGCGCATTTTTTTGAACCGCCCGATGATGTCCGTCGCCGTGTAGCCCTCCGGATGCCCGACATGCAGCCCCGCGCCGCTCGGGTAGGGGAACCTGTCGAGCACGGAGTATTTCGGCTTCGTCGGATCGAATCCCGCCTCGCCGGGATTCGGCGTGTGAAAGGTCGCGCGCTCGGCCCACACGCGCTGCCAGCGCGGCTCGAATGTGTCGAAAGGAAATGGTCTGCGGCGCTCGTTGCTCATAGTCGAAAGGGCGCGGAATGTGGCGGCGGCAGGCGGTGTCGGCAATGCAGGATTCGGCGCGCGCGGCGGCGTGAGATGGCGCACCGACTTGGGCGCGAAGCGGGATCTCTCGGATGGATTGCGTCTTGAAGGGCATCTCCTTCGTGTTCTTCGTGTCCTTCGTAGTGAAATCCAAATTGAGCCACGACCGGGCCGTCTCGCGGCTCGACATTCCGCGCGTTTTTTCAAAATTCTGGCGCACGATTTTTCTGATGACCACGCGAACTGCGAACAACATGGCAGAAAGCAAACGCACGGCGCGCCGAGGCTGCATCCATGAGAATTGACGCGGCCATTTCTCCCGTGGAAATCGCGCTGCTCGCGGAGCGCGAGCTTGGCGCGACGACGGCTGTGGTCTTCGACGTGCTGCGCGCGACTTCGGTCATCGTCACCGCGCTGGCAAATGGGGCGGAGGCGCTTTATCCCGTAGGCTCGATCCCGGAGGCGCTCGAGTTGAAAAGCCACCTCCCGCGCGCGCTCCTCGCGGGCGAACGGCGCGGGTTGCGCTTCGATGGATTCGATCTCGGCAACTCGCCGCTCGCCTATCGCAAGCTCGATGCGGACCGCATCATTTCACTCACGGTGAACTGCCACGCCGCCCTGCGCGCCTGCGCCGGTGCGGGCCGCGTGCTCATCGGTTCCCTGCTGAACATGGGCGCGCTCGTCGCGCATTTGAAAATGGAAAACCCGGAGAGCCTCCTGCTCGTCTGCGCGGGCACGGTGCGCGATCCGGCGATCGAGGATTTGTTTGCGGCCGGAATGCTGTGCAGCCATTTCCAAGACGCGACGACCACCGACGCGGCGAAAATCGCCGCGTCCGTTTTTCGGAAATATCAGGAAGACCCGACGCACTGCCTGCACGACTCGCGGCGCGGGCGCGAACTGATGGCCGACGGCCAGCGTGAGGATGTGCGCTGGTGCGCGCACCGCTCGCTCTACGCGGTCGTCGTGGAGATGCTCGACGGCGTGATCGGCAAAGTGTGAGCGCGATTTTGCGCCCGGCGCAGGCGACGGCTGCGCGTCCCAAATTTCCGTTGCCGCACCCCTCGCGCGCGACGATAACCTCCCGCCCGCACCGCATGGTTACCAAGCTTCTCCACACCCGCTACCGCGTCACCGATCTCGAGAAGACGATCGCCTTCTACCGCGATGTGATCGGTCTCGAGGAAGTGGAGCGTAAGACGTCGCCGCGCGGCTCGAAGCTCGTCTTCCTGAAGGCACCGCAGAGCGAGGAACTGATCGAGATTTGCGAGTTCGCGGAGAGTGGCCCGGTGATCGTGGGACCGGACCTCACGCACCTCGCGTTCGCGGTGGAGGACCTCGGGGCTTTTGCAAAACACGCGGCGGCGAAAGGCCACCCGCTTTCCGACGGGCCGACGCCGACGGGCAACGGGAGCATCATCGCCTTCGTGGATGCGCCCGAGGGCTACGAGGTCGAGATCATCCAGCGGCCGAAGGCCACGGCGTGACGCGGCGCAACCGGGAGCCGAGCGATGGAATTTGACTGGCTCGATTCGCCGTTCGACTTGCGCAAGCTCACGCCGCGC
>JBBQJR010000426.1:0-1884 GCA_038326125.1 Chthoniobacterales bacterium | reverse complement strand
CAATGGCAAGGACATGACCGGCTGGGCCGGCCCGACCGACGTGGTGAAAGTCGAGCACGGCGCGATGGTCTGGCAGGAGAAAAAAGGGGGCACGCCATATTGGGACACGTCGCTGAGCGATTTTCAGGCGCGCGTGGAATTCAAGCTCCCGCCCGGCGGCAACAATGGCCTCGCGATTCGCTACCCCGGCACCGGCAACACCGCGTACGACGGCATGTGCGAACTCCAGATGCTCGACGACAACTACGAAAAGGTGAAAGGCAAAATCGATCCGCGGCAGGCGCATGGCAGCGCGTACGGCATGGTCGCGGCGGCACGCGGCTACCAGCACCCGATCGGCGAGTGGAATTTCGAAGAGGTGACAGTGAAAGGTTCGACGCTGAAAGTGGAACTGAATGGCAGCGTGATCCTCGACTGCGACCTGAGCAAAGTGGACATGGAAACCGTGATGGCGAAGAGCAAGCACCCGGGCGTGACGCGCACGAGCGGCTTCTTCGGCTTCGCGGGGCACAACGACCCGGTGCAATTCCGGCAGGTGTTCATCAAAAAGCTCTGAGCGTTTCTCCCGTCGCACTTCGCGCGAATTCCAGTTTCCCGTTGCTCTTCCCTTGAGTTCCGCGCCGACATCGGTCGTGGTGCGGTGAGTAAAAATCGGGCACCCTTTGCGCCGAGGGCAGTTCCAGAAGCGGAAGACTTTCGACAAAATCCGCTCATGCGAAAGCCGCGGCTTCAAGTTTAGATCCTCACGATGAAGTTTGCCTTTCTCATTCTCACACCGGTGCTCCTCGCCTCCGCCCACGCCGAGGATTTCCAAGGCGCGGACCATCCGCTCGAATACGACCGCGAACCGATCAACTACTCCACGGCGCAGCCGAATGATCCCGTCGCGCTCGTGCAGCAGAAGATCGCGCGCGGCGAACTGACCCTCCAGTGGGACGAGAAATTCGGCTACCTCCCTGCGGTGCTGGAAGCCTTCGGCGGGAAGAAATCCTCGCAGGCGCTCGTGATGTCGAAGACCTCGCTCCAGCGCCGCCTCATCTCGCCGGAAAATCCGCGCTCTATTTTTTTCGGTGATGATTTTTACGTAGGCTACATCCCGGGCGCGCCAGTCATGGAAATCTCGTCCGTCGATCCGAACCTCGGCGGCACGTTCTATTTTCTCGAACAGGAAAAAGTGCGGCGGCCGAAATTTGTGCGCAGCGCGGACTGCCTCTCCTGCCACGGCGGGCAGCGCACGCTCGGGGTGCCGGGACATTTTGTGCGCAGCGTACCGACGGATGCGACGGGTGAAATGATCGCGCTCGAGGAAGTCCGCGACATCACCCACTGCACGCCTTTGGCGCAGCGCTGGGGAGGTTTTTACGTCACCGGTCGGCACGGCATGCAGCCCCACCGCGGCAATCTCATCGGCGAAAATGATCTCGCGCGGTTCAAGACCGAGCCGCTCTTCAAGGGCAACGTCACCGACCTCTCGCCATTTCTCGACACGTCGAAATACCTCGCATCCGGCAGCGACATCGTCGCGCTCATGGTGCTCGAGCATCAGGTCCACATGCACGATTACGTCGCGCGGTTGAACATTGAGGCGCGGCAGATGCTCGCCGCTTACGGCCATGTCCGCTACATGCGCTCGCAGGTGGATGCCTTTTTGCGCTACCTGCTTTTTACGGAGGAATTCCCGCTCACGGAAAAGATCGAGGGAGATCCTGATTTCATCCGGGACTTCACCGCAAACGCGGTGCGTGACTCGAAAGGGCGCAGCTTTCGCGACTTCGATCTCAAGACGCGCATGTTCAAATATCCGTGCAGCTTCCTCATTTACGCCCCGTCGTTCGACGCGATGGCCGGGCCGATCAAGGACGTGATGCTGCAAAAACTGCACGA
>JBBQJR010000425.1:0-1895 GCA_038326125.1 Chthoniobacterales bacterium | reverse complement strand
GGTGAAAAGATCGCCCACGTCGTTGAAGGCGAGGCACTGCGGATTGCGCAGACCCCACGCGTAAAGTTCGAGCGCGTCGCCATTCGGCCAGCAGCGGAAGACTGCGCCGCTGTCGGGATTGGTAATCACTTTTCCTTCCTTCGACACGACGTGCGAGCCGCAGTCGGCGATGGTGAAATAGATGCGCCCGTCCGGCCCCATCTTCACGCCGTGCATGTCGTGCCCGCCGAATGCGACGTGGACTCCGAATCCCGTCGCGAGCTTCGTCTTCGTGCCGTCGGGCGCGATGCGCCAGAGGTCGGGCGCGCAGGTGTAAATCGCGCCGCCATCCGGCATCGCGAGCACGCCAGCACCGAGGCCGGTCTCGAGGGAATTGAAGCCGTTCGCGAGCACGCGCGATTTGTCCGCGCGGCCCGACCCGGTGCTGTCCTCGACGATGCGAATCTCCTCCGACTCCACCGCCCAGTCGCGCCAGTCGAGCTGCCCGTCCTTGTTGATGTCCTCCTCGGGTTTCTTCGGTTTCACCGCCGGAGACTCGGGCATTTTCGTTTTCAAAAACGCGATGCGCTCCTCGACGGTGCGCAGCGAGAGATTTACGATCAGCCAGTCCTCATGCTTGCGGATGTCCGGCACGGAAGTGCGACGACGCTGCGTCACCGCGACAAACGCGCGGCCTAGGTTGTCGAAGGAAAACGCGATGGGATTTTCCAGCAGCGGCTCCGCGGCCCACACGTCCACCTTCAACCCCGGCGCGACGGCAAAATTTTTCATCGCACCCTCGGCGGTTTCCATCGCCGCGTTGCCCTTCGGCGTCTTGTAGTTGTTTTTCTTCGGAGCCGTCGGCGTGTCCACCTCGTCGGCGGAAAATGCGAGCACGGTCGTGAGCAGCAGCGGGAGAAAGGAGCGCATGATGCCGCGAGCAGAACAACTGCCAGCGACTCGCGCAAGAGTGGCTGCGAGAAGCCACCCGGTCATTGGCGCGAGCGGAACGCAGGCATCCTGCCTGTGCGGCCAGCAGGCTTCCAGCCTGCAGGTCCGCCGTCCGCGCAGGCTGGAAGCCCGCGAGCCGCACAGCCTGGAAGGGCTGTGTTCCGAGGTTCCGGACGCCTCGTTTGTTTTACGGCGCATGTCCTTCCGCTTGCGACGAGGGTCGCAGCCACGTTTGCGGGTAAGGTAGCGCGGGCGAATCGGCGACGCCCCACACGTGCGCCTGCCCCCGCGCTCGTCGGCGCTACGCCAGCACGCCCTTCACGACTTTCCCCTCCACATCCGTGAGCCGGTACTGCCGGCCTTGGAAACGGAACGTGAGCCGCTCGTGATCGATCCCGAGCTGGTGCAGCACCGTCGCCTGGAAGTCATGCACATCCACCGGGTCCGTGACGGCGTTGAATGCAAACTCATCGCTCGCCCCGTAGCTGATGCCGGGCTTGATGCCCGCGCCGGCCATCCAGATCGTAAAAGCATAAGGGTGATGGTCGCGTCCCCACATCGCGCGGTTCGCAAAATCGCCCTGCAAAAACGGCGTGCGTCCGAATTCGCCGCCCCAGATCACCAGCGTGTCATCGAGCATGCCGCGCATTTTCAGATCCTTCACGAGCGCAGCGGCGGGCTGGTCGGTGTCGCGGCACTGGATTTCAAATTGCGTCGAGAGATTGCGATGATGATCCCATCCCGCGTGCAGGAGCTGCGTGAAACGGCATCCGCGCTCGGCAAGCCGCCGCGCCATGAGACAGTTGTAGGCGAACGATCCGGGACGCTTCACATCGGGGCCATACATCTCCAGCACGCTGGCGGGCTCCTTGGAAAAATCCGTCAGCTCCGGCACGCTCGCCTGCATCTTGTAGGCCATCTCGTATTGCGCGATGCGCGTGACGATCTCCGGGTCGCCGTATTCG
>JBBQJR010000424.1:0-1903 GCA_038326125.1 Chthoniobacterales bacterium | reverse complement strand
GTGAGCACCACGCATGTGAGCGTCGGCTCGCTCATCGGCATCGGTGCCGTGACGGGAAAAGCGAAGTGGTCCGAAGTCCGCCACATCGTCCTCGCGTGGCTCATCACCCTCCCCTGCGCCGCCGCCCTCGCCGCGATCGTGGCGCTCATTTTCCTCGCTTAAGGGCTCGCCCCATCAGCGCAGATTGGATCCTTGCTCCCGCGGGTGAGGCCCGTCACGGAGCCGTCGCGCCATTCTCGCGCGGCATCGTTGTTCACATTGCCACGGCAGCCTGCGTTCCATACGAAGCCTCACTCGCCAGCCATGCTCTCCGCCGATCTTTTCCGTCAAATCCGACCGGAGTTTCTCCGGCTGCTCGGGTCGCCGGCGGCGGGGCTTTATCTCGATGCGGCGGATGCGGTGGAGCGCGAGGCTTCGCTGCGGGCGGGGCCGATGCCGCGGGAGGAGGCGCTGCTGATCATTGAGCGCGCGGTCGAGCGGCATGGTGAGGTGGAGGTGGAGGAAGCTGCGGGATTCACGCCGCGGGAAAAGGCGCGCGCGGTGCTGGAGCGGCTCTGCGCGGCGGGATGGCTCGCGGCGGATGACCGCGCGGACTACACGCGCTTCGTGCTCATCGAGCCGGATGCGGCGCAGTTGCTCGAGGTGCTGCGCAAAATCGCGCACCCCGGCGCGGTCGTCTTTTCCGACAAGCTCACGGGCGCGTGCAGTGCGCTGCAAAACACGGACGCGCTCGCTGCGGAGCCGTGGCAGACGTTGCAGAATTGCTCTGAGGCGGTGCGCCTCGGCGTGCAGGAGTTGAAGGCCGTGTCGAAGTCCGTCGAGCGCCACACGCGGCGGCAGCTCGAGGCGAAATCGCTGCGCGAAAATCTCTCCGTCGTCTTCGACGAATACGCGGGCAACGTCGGTCACGGTGCTTACGCCGAACTGGTCCGCTCGCGCCTGCCCACGCGTCTGCCCGAGGCGCGCGAGGCGGTGGAAAGGCTGCAATTCGACCCCGCATTTCTCGACAAGGCGGCGCACGAACTCGCCAGACGCGAAAGCTGCGAGCACGCGACCGCGATGGCGCGCGTCCGCAACCGACTGCACGAACTCGCGCAGGCGCTCGACCGTGTCGTGCCCGCTGCGGATGAGGTGGACAGGCGCACGGCAGACTTCACCCGCAAGTCACTCGCGCGATTCCGCTATTTGCAGGAAGTCACCGGCGAGAATCGCGCGACGGTACAGGCGTTTTTTGAAAAGCTGAACGCGCACTTCGCTGGCCGCCGTGTCGTAGATGCGGAGGCGGAAATCACCGAGCTGCCGGCATTGCGGCTCACGGACATCAAGCTGCCCGCGGGTCTCGAAAGCCTCTACACGCCGCGGCTCCGCCACGCGCTCGGCGAGGTCGAGCCGCTCGACGACGAAGTGGACGCCGAGACCATCGAGCGCACGCAGCGCCAGCTCGCCGCCACGCTGCGCGACTCGCTCACCGTCGCGCGGGCGAACCGTTTTGCGGCGGACGCTTTTGAAAAGCACGGCCCGCGCGTGCAGTCGGCATCGCTGCTGCGGACGGACGACGATCTCGCCGACGTCATCGCCTGCCTGCTGCACTCCGGCGCCCGCGATGCGCGCTATCGCGTGGAGATTCCGCGCGATAGCGACGACGCTGAGACCGATGCGCGTGCCGAAGACCTGGTGCTCGCAGGCACGCGGCGGCTGGAGCGTTTCTCCCTCGTGAAAAAATGAGCGACGACGCCACGAATACATTACTCCGTCTCGAACCGAGCGACCGTGCGCGGCTCGGCGAGGCGCTGCGCGTCCTGCTCGACCGGGGCAGCATCCTCGGCGGCGAAGGCCCGCACGCAGACCTCTACCTGTGGGCCTACCAGAGCCGTCCGTGGCTGGAGGAAATGTGCGCGCTTTT
>JBBQJR010000423.1:0-1906 GCA_038326125.1 Chthoniobacterales bacterium | reverse complement strand
CCGCCACCTTCGGCACGCCGCCGACAAAGATGATGTTCGCAGGCTTGATGTCGCGATGCACGAGCCCGTGCCGGTGCAGCGCCGCGAGTGCCTCGGCGAGCGAGATGCCGAGCGTGATCACCTCGTCCGCGGGCAGCCGCGCGACGCGCTTGAGTTCGCTCTTCAGCGTCTTCGGCTGATACGCGGCGGGATCGAATGTGCCGCGCTGCACAGCGTCGTCCGCGAGTTCCATCACGTAGTAGAAAAATCCGCCGTCGTCGCTGCGCCCGACGTGCAGGATGTCCACGAAGCCCTCGTGCTCCCGCGACACCGGCTCGAAGCGCGCCATGCCGTCGAACTCCCGCTCAAACGAACGCGAGTCATCGAAGCTCGCGCGCGACACAATTTTCACCGCGCGCCAAGCGCCCGTGAGCGAGGAAGCCAGCCAGATTTCGCCATAGCTCCCGCGCCCGATCGGCCGCACCACATGGTGATGCGGGATCGCCGGGGGCGTGACGGTGGTGGCGTGCGACATCGGCAGGATGTTGGCAAATGTGCGGCCAGACTGCCAGCACCGCCACGCGTCACGCGATGGCTGCGCGCACTTCGCGCTCCGCGAGCGCGCGGTACGTCGCGGGGAGCGGCGCATTTTTTTCCAGCACCGCGGCCTCGATGCTCGCATGGGCGAGCTGTTCGCGCACATGCGCGGAGATGCGCGCGGAATCCGGCGCTGCGGCATCGGATTCCGCGGAAAGCGCGAGATGGCCGATGGCCCACGTCTGCGATGCGAGACGCAGCGCCTCCGCGAGGCTGAGTTCGGAATGCTTGTGCTCGCGCAGGGAAGTTTCCATCTGCGCGATGGCGTGCGCCTTTCCCGCGATGACGCCGAAGTCCTCAAACGCGCGGCCGAAACCGCCGCCGTTCGTGCGGATCGATCCGTCGTAGTCGAGCCGGAGGAAAAGATTCGGCGCATCGCCGCGCCCGAGTTCCGCGAAGAGCAGCCGCGCGAGAAACGGCGGGCCGTAAATTTGCTCGAACGCCGCCTTCAGCGCGGGCGAGAGCGAGTAATTTGCGAGGCGGCGCAGCGCGACATCATCCGCCGACCGCGCGAAACCCTCGGTGCTCGCCAGCTCGATCGCCGTGAGCCGCAGTCGCTCCAGATCGCCCGGATGTCCGATGCCGCCGAGCGCGATGCGATCGTAGATTTCAAAAATCTTCTGCCGCTCGCGGCTGAGCGTGAAAAGCAGCACGCCGTCGCGAAATCCGAGCGAGACGATCGGGCTGCCGGGGGCAAGCTGATCCTCGATGTATTCGCGGCGGTTCGCGATGGCCTCGACCCAGCGGAATGGTTCCTCGTGCATGGCCGTCAGTGCGCGAGATTCGCCCGGTAAAGTTTCGCGAGCTTCGCGTCGGGGAGCGTCTCGATGCCGCGGGCGGTGATGATTTTCACGATCGGAAAAACGCGCGCGTGACGATCCACGCCGCCGGTCGCGGAGTCGCTCTCGGCGGCGGTGTCGAGTGCGCGGAGCGCGAGCAGCACGGCTTCGCTCGCCTTGAGTTTGCGGAGCGGCTTGCGCGCGTAGGAATTTTCGTAGTGCAGCACGGCGCGCACGGCGGGGCTGCCGCTGCCGGTGGCGGCGAAGTCGGCGGCCTCGAATTGCGCGCCCATCGGATCGTAAAAATAGACGCGCGGGATTTTTGCCGCGGCGTCGAAGGTCGCAAAAATCGGCACCACGACGCCGACGCCCTGGAGCACGAAGCCGAGATTGTCGCGCAGCAGTTTCGAGAGCGCGCGCACTTTTCCCTCAAGGCTCATCTCGGCGAGCTGCGTGCGGCGGAAAAAATGGAAGCTGTGCTCGAGCACGCGCGCCATTTCCCACGCGGTCGCGGGCACGCCGGCGATGGCCATGAGCGAGTGGCGATCAAT
>JBBQJR010000422.1:0-1909 GCA_038326125.1 Chthoniobacterales bacterium | reverse complement strand
TCGACGATGAGCACGCGGCCGACACGCAGATCCGCGTGCGCGGCGTGGAGAAGCAGCGCGGCGAAACGGTGCCGCGCGGATTTCTGCAAGTGGCGCTGCATGCGCCCGCGCCCGCGATGCCCGCCGCGGAGAGCGGCCGGCGGGAACTCGCGGACTGGATCGCGAGCGCGGAAAACCCTCTCACCGCTCGCGTGCTGGTGAATCGCGTGTGGGCGTGGCTTTTCGGATCGGGCATCGTGCGGACGGTCGAAAACCTCGGCACGACGGGCGAGAAACCTTCGCACCCGGAACTGCTCGATCATCTCGCGCTGCGCTTCACCGAAGAAGGCTGGAGCCTGAAGCGGCTCGTGCGTGAAATCATGCTGTCGCACACATGGCAGCTCGCGGTGATGCAGCCCGGAGCGGCAGATCCCGAGAACCGGCTTTTCTCCCACGCAAATCGTCGGCGGCTCGATGCGGAGCAGATCCGCGACACGCTCCTTGCCGTCAGCGGCGAACTGAAGCTCGACTATCTCGGGCCAAATATCGCGGGCGCGGGTGACATTGATGCGAACAACTTCAGCGCGCAGAACACGGAGTACGGCTACGTGTATGCGGACACGCGGCGCAGCGTGTACACGCCGGCGTTTCGGAACAAACGGCTCGAGCTTTTCGAGGTGTTCGACTTCGGCGACATCAATGCATCGATCGGCCAGCGCAATGTGAGCACCGTGGCCCCGCAGGCGCTGTTTTTTTTGAACAGCCAGTTTGTCATCGAGCAGGCGCGCGCCGCGGCCGCGCGCACGCTGGAGCTGCCGGAAGCCGCACGAATTGATGGAATTTTCCTCCGCACGCTCGGACGCGCGCCGACCGCGAGCGAGCGCGCGAAGTGCGTGCGCTTCCTCGGCGCGGAGCCTTCGCTTGAGACGTGGGCGCAGCTTCATCAGACGCTGTTCGCCTGCGTGGACTTCCGCTATCTTGACTGACCGCCCTCCCATGAACCCACTTCACTTCACGCGCCGAGAGGCGCTGCGCACACTTGGTTGCGGCTTTGGCTATCTTGCACTCGCGGATCTCGAGGCGCGCGCGAATGTGAATCCGCTCGCGCCGAAAGCGGGGCATTTTCCGGCGCGCGCGAAGCGGATCATTTTTCTCTTCATGTCGGGCGGCGTGAGCCATGTGGATTCGTTTGACCACAAGCCGCGGCTCGATCGCGACGATGGGAAGATGATGGATTTTGACGATCTGCGGAGCCTCGCGAAGACCGGAAAAAGCCCGCAGATGCGTGTGATGAAATCCATGTGGGAGCACCGCCAGCATGGGCAGTGCGGACTGTGGGCCTCGGATCTTTTTCCGGAAATGGCGAAGCACGCGGACGACTTGTGCGTGATTCGCTCGATGCACACGGAGGGAATCGCGCATGGGCCGGCGACACTTTTCCTGCACACGGGGACGACGAATTTCATCCGGCCCTCGATGGGTTCGTGGGTGAACTACGGGCTCGGCACGGAGAACGAAAATTTGCCGGGCTTCATCTCGCTCGCGCCCGCGCTCGGCAACGGTGGCCCGCGCAATTATGGCAACGCATTTCTTCCGGCGATCTATCAGGGCACCGCGATCGGGCGCGCTGGCGTGCCGGCAAAGGAGTCGAGCATCCGCAATTTGCAGCCGCCGCGCACGGCGGACGAGGCGAAGCGGCAGTTTGATCTCCTGCGCGATCTGAATGCGGAGCAACTCGCGCAGAAGCCGGGCGAGAGCGAACTCGAGGCGATGGTGAACAGCTACGAACTCGCGTGGCGGATGCAGGGTGCCGCGCCGCAGGTGCTCGATCTGAATGGCGAGTCGCCGGAGACGCTCGCGCTTTACGGCATCGGCGAAAAGGAGACGGACAATTTTGGCCGCCAGTGTCTGCTCGCGCGGCGGCTGAGCG
>JBBQJR010000421.1:0-1909 GCA_038326125.1 Chthoniobacterales bacterium | reverse complement strand
CAAGTCCGCGGACTTCGGCGGCGGCGCGGGAAAGGGCTTCGGTATTCAGTGCGGGCATGGTCATGTGGTCGTGCGGTTTCGTTGTTGAAAAAGAGCGCGCACAGTAAAAGGCGAAGCGGGGCAGTCAATACCGCAGGCCGGCGCGGCAGCACGGAGCACAGCTTTACAACCTGTGCGGTGAGCGGCTGCCTCTGCCGCGAATCTCTTCCGCTCGGAATCGTGCGCCCGGGACGGTCGCCACCCCGCACAGGTTTCAAACCTGTGCTACGCTCAACAGCCGAAACGTCTCGCGGCCCTCGCGGCCAGGATACGTCGCGGCGGGCGGCCACTCGCGCAGGAGCGTGAAGCGGGGGGAAAAGAGCGTGTCCAGTTCCTCGCGCGTGACACCGAAGGGCGGGCCGGTTTCGCCGGGATCGAGTCCCGGATCGAGGTAGAAGACGGCGAGCAAGTGACCGCCGGGATTGAGCGCATCGGCGACTGACGCGACGTATTTTTCACGCAGCGAAGGATCGATCGCGCAGAAGCAGGTGTGCTCGAAGACAACATCGAACGCCGCGCGCAACTTCGGCGGCAGCGCGAAAAAATCGCCGCGGACATAGCTTTCGCCGCCGACGGCGGGCTGCTGTTTCGCGCGAGTGATGGCGGAGGGCGCGAGGTCGAGGCCGACGACTTCATCCGCCGTCGCCGCGAGCGCGCGCACGTCGTGGCCCGTGCCGCAGCCGGGCACGAGCACGCGACCGCGCACGGGATTCATTTTCAGAAAATGAATCAGGCCCGGATGCGGCGCGCCTTTTTCCCACGGCATGTCGCCGGTGCGATAGCGATGTTCCCAATCGGTCGGCATGATCTACTTGCGCCTCCAGATGCTCGCCTGCGCGACGCTCCACTGAAATTTCCGCGCGTGCTCGCGGATGAGGAAAGGCAGTTCCTTTGTCCGCACGAGCGTGAAATGGTCGGCGAGCGCCGCGGTGAGTCCGTCCAAAGTTGTGCGCAGGACGCCGTCAACGGAAAATCCGCCAAGCCAGTTTTTCGGCGCGGTGAACTCCGGCATCCACGTGTATGGAGACGTGATGATCAATTGTCCGCCGGATTTCACGAGGTCCGCGCAGCGCGCGAGAAATTGCGCGGGGTCCGCGAGGCGGTCCACGAGATTCGCCGCGAGCACGACATCGAATCCCTCCAGACCGCTGCGCAAATCTTCCGCGTCGCCGTGTTCGAAGGTGGCGCGTTCGCGGGAAATCTCCGGCGGCACCACCGCAACCAGGCGGGTGGTGAGCGCGCCCTCATCCGCGCGCTCGTAGGCCGCGGAACCGTCGCGCGCGAGCAGCGAGGCGACCTCGATGAAACGCTTGGAATAATCAATCCCGATCACATCCGCGCAATGCCGCGCGAGTTCAAATGTCGCGCGACCCACGGCGCAGCCGACATCGAGCGCGCGCGCATTTTCGGGCAGCGATGCGACATCCACGCACTCGCTCACACAGCGCTCGGGATAGCCAACCGCCGCCGCGGGGCCGAAATCCCACGGCAGGATTTCATCGGGCGCGGCGTAGTGGAAGAGCAGGTATTCGCCGAGCAGCTTGTCGGATTCGTAGGGGTTCATCGGTCAGTGGGAGCCTCCGAGTCCGAATCTTATTCTTAAACTTAAACCTAATCCCAATCTCGCTCGCAAACTTCGCGCCGCGTTTGCGGCGGAAGGTTGCGATCAGGATGGGAATCAGGCGCGGGAAATCGGGGTCATGCCTCGAGCAGCGCGCGCAGGTAGGCGGCGGGCTCGTAGTTTTCGATGAGCACGAGCGTCTCGTCGTTGCGCGAGAGGCGCACTTGCGGCACGGCGATCTCGGGGGTCTTGGTCGGCGAAAAAAGAATGTCGTCGTGCGTGGCGTTTTTGCGGTTTGCAAAAAGATCC
>JBBQJR010000420.1:0-1984 GCA_038326125.1 Chthoniobacterales bacterium | reverse complement strand
CCTCGCGGCCCAGCGGCGTGAGCACGAGTTCGCCAGCCTCGCCATCGGCGACGGCGGTGCCGGATTTCGGGTCAATGATTTCCGCAAAGTAGGATTCCTCGATGATGTGCAGCGCGTCGGGCTCGCCCGTCTTTTGAAATGTGACCGGGCCGACTTCCGTCATGCCGTAGTGGTCGAGCACCTCCGCGCCATTCCACGCGGCGGAAATGCGTTCGCGCACGGCGGGCACGCTGCCGCCGGGCTCGCCGGCGACGAAGATTTTCCGCACCACGGAATCCTTCAGCGACTGTCCCTCGCGCGCGGCGACCTCGGCGAGATGCAGCGCGTAGGTCGGCGTGCAGAGCAGCACTTCCGCGCGATGCTGCACGATGCCGCGGATGCGCGCGGCGCTCGAAAGCCCGCCGCCGGGGATGCACAGGCAGCCGTATTTCGCCGCGCCCTCGAACGCCGTCCAAAACCCGAGGAACGGCCCGAATGAAAACGCGAAATACACGCAGTCGCCCGGCGCGATGCCACACTCGCGGTAGATGCGCGCCCAGTTGCCGAGCATCCAGTCCCAGCTTTCCGCGGTGTCGAGGATGGCGAGCGGCTGCGCGGTCGTCCCGCTCGTCTGGCAGAAGCGCGTGTAGGCGGCTTTCGGGAAAGTGAGATTCGATCCGAATGGCGGATGCGCCGCATGATCCGCGACGAGTTCGGCCTTCGTGGTGAAAGGGACGCGCGCAGTGAAGTCGGCGACACTCGCGATTTCGCCGAGCGCCGCGAGCCGCGAGGCTTGGAAGCGGTTGCCGCGAATCGCAGCGGTGAGCGCGCGGAGTCGGTCGAATGTGGTCATCAAAAGACGGGCAATGAGAATCTTATGAGCATTAGCGCGCCACCAAGGAATACGACGAAGCCCGAAAGTGCCAACGGACGGTCATAGAAAAGCAACACGAATGATGAAATGAGCAGAGCCGTGAGAAGGCATAGCCAGAGCAATGCAAGATACGGCGAGTCGAGATACATCGTGATGACTCCCAATATCAGGACAATGATCTGGAATATGGCGAAACCAACTCGGAGGTAAGTCGGGAGCTTTTGGGCGACCGGTTTGTTCGTTTCATCGAGATTACTCATCGTTCGGATGGAGCGCGTTGTATCGGGTAGCGCGGGCCTCCGGCCCGCTGTGCCGCGCATCCTGCGCGGTACATGGCAGACGTCTGCTTCTGAACGAATGCCGTTCGACGTCCGATGTGTTCCGCAGGATGCGGAACACGGCAGGCGAGGACGCCCGCGCTACCCGACGCACGCCGATGCGCTTTCGGACGGTTGCTGTTTTCACGAGGTTCATTGTCAGCTTGCTCATGCGCCTGTCGTCTTCAACGGCCCGAGATGCAGCGCGACTTGTGTTTCGAGTTCTTCGATCAATTCCGCCTGCATGAACTGATACTCGTCGAGGATGTGCAGCGCGATGACGCGCTTGCCGTCGAGCGCGCCGGGGAAGTCCTGCCGGATGCGATTGAGGTGCGATTTTTCCATCACGAAAATGATGTCCGCCCAGCGAATGTGGCCCTCGGTGATGATGATGCGCGCCTGCGGCTGCGTGCCGGCGGAGCGCACCTCGTAGCCGGGGATGCCGGAGAAAATTTTCTCCGCCGTGAGACTCCGCATCCGGTTCCGGCTGCAGACGAACAGCAGCTTCGTGGCGAAGGCATCACTGCGGGGCATCCGCACAAATTGGTTTCGCGGACTTTCCAAAATGGGTCACGCAAAGCCGCGAAGACGCAAAGAATTCCGGAAAAATCCTGCTGCCATTGCTGCTTTGCGCCTTTGCGTGACACAAAAAACAGGACTCCCGATTCATGCTGTCAGTGCTTCGCCGGCTGCTCGATGCCCGGCTTCGCCGCGGGCTTCGGCGCAGGCGCGTCGGGCTTGTAGAGCGCGACCATGCTTCCGCCGGCAGCGGCGATGAAGATGCCGGCCCAGAACTGCCACTTCACCTCGCTCA
>JBBQJR010000419.1:0-2018 GCA_038326125.1 Chthoniobacterales bacterium | reverse complement strand
GTTCGTCATCGAGGCGCCGCGGAGAAATGCGAACGCGTCCTTGCCGTATTTCGCCTGCACCGACTGGATGCCAGCGACGGTTTCATTCAGCGCCTCATGCCAGTTGGTCGCGATGAACCCGCTCTCGCTGCGCAGCAGCGGCGCGACGAGCCGGTCGGGATGATCGTTCTGCTGGTAGCGCTTCACGCCCTTGGGACACAGCTTGCCCTGGTTTAAGGGAAATTCCTCCCACGGCTCGAAGCCGATGACTTTGTCGTCTTTCACCTTGAGCTGGATGCCGCACTGCACACCGCAGAAGCAGCAGTGCGTCTTCACGAGCTTGTCTGGCTCGCGGTTGTCCCAACCGGCGGCGGGCGTATGCACGGGCGTCGGGCCGAAGAGCTGCTCGTAGTTTTTCTCAGGCAAAGTGAGCGTGGCCATTTTAGATGCGGATTGTGGAATGCAGGGCGCGGGAGGTCATCGTCCGACGGTCCGTCCTTGGTTGAGCGCCAGCAGCCGGCGGCGGCATGCGGGGCAGATGTCCTGATAGTGAACGCGTCCGCGCGGCGTGCCGAAGCGGTAGTCGAAGCCGAGTTGATCGAGCACGACCTTCAGATCGTCCACGTGCATCTGGCTCGCGAAGTCCTCGCCGCACGCGCGGCAATGCGCGCGCGGACCGCTCTGGCCGGATTTTGTGTAAATGCTCACCGCGAGCGAACACGAACGCTGGAAGATGTGGAAAAGTTTTCCAAACGGAATGTAGAGCAGCAGCGAGACGACGGCCACCATGTGGACCACCGCCCACAGCCCGTGGCCGCGCCCCGCGAAAAATTTGTAGCTCACTGTCAGCGCGAGGCCGGTGACGGTCACGGCGAAGATGAGCAGCAGCGGCAGGATGTCCTCGAAGAACTTCTGCGTCGCGCGCTCGCCCGCATCGGTGACGCGCCGCCACGCCGCAAGCACGAGTCCCACGAGCACGATCACGGCATTCGCATCGTGGCACCCCGCGCGTTCGCCGAATTGCAGGGGTGGAATGTGGATTGATGCCGTTCAGTAAACATCGCGCTGGTAGCGTTTTTCCGATTTGAGCTTGTCCACGTAGGCCTTCGCCTCGTCTGCGGATTTTCCGCCCGCTTTTTCGATGACCGTGTGCAGCGCGAGATCCACGTCCTTCGCCATGCGCGAGGCGTCGCCACAGACATAGAAGTGCGCGCCTGCTTCCAGCCACGACCACAGATCGGTGGCGGCTTCGAGCATGCGCGACTGCACGTAAATTTTCTCCACCTGATCGCGGCTGAATGCGAGGTCGAGCCGTGTGAGATGACCGTCCTTCACCCAGCCTTCGAGCTGCTCTTGGTAAAGGAAATCCGTCGCGCGCTTTTGATCACCGAAGAAGAGCCAGTTGCGGCCTTTCGCACCGGTGGCGAGGCGTTCCTCGAGGAAGGCGCGGAACGACGCGATGCCGGTGCCGGGGCCGACCATGATCATCGGCGTGTCGCCGTTCACCGGCGGCTTGAAGCCGTGCGAGGGCTGCACGAAGACCGGCACCACGCCGCTCTCGCCCACGCGATCCGCGAGGAACGTCGAGGCGATGCCACGGCGGCTGCGGCCATGCGAATCGTAGCGCACGGCAGCGATGGTGAGATGCACCTCGTCTGGATGCGTGCTGATGCTCGAGGAGATTGAATAAAGTCGCGGCGCAATTTTTTTCAGCAGCACGATAAACTCCGCCGCCTGCAACGGCGTGGTCAGGCCGGGCAGGAGATCGATGACTTCGCGTCCGTAGAGCCATTTCCGGAGATCGTCCTTGCGCGCGGGATCGAGGAGCGAGGCGAGTTCGCTGCCCGACGTCCTCTGCGCGGCGGCGGCGAGAAAATCCGCCGAAGGCCGCGTGATGTCGAAGTGCTGCGTGAGCGCGAGCCGCAGCGGCAGCTCGCCGTCGCCGGTCTTCACGGCCTCTTCGCCATCGCAGCCGAGCGCGTCGAGGATTTCGCCCACGAGTTGCGGGCAGTTGCTCGGGATAATTCCAAGCGCGTCCC
>JBBQJR010000418.1:0-2081 GCA_038326125.1 Chthoniobacterales bacterium | reverse complement strand
CCGCGCCGTTCGGCCCGAGGAAGCCGACGATTTCGCCTTTCGCCACGGAAAAGCTGATGTCGTCCACGGCGGTGAAGGGGCCGTATTTTTTCGTGAGGTGTTCGACTTGGATCATGGTGAAAGGCGTATGGCTGGGAACTCCGTCCTGCCGCCGACTCGGGCTTGGTGCATCACGCACGCCGCCAATTGACGAGGTCAACGACTGAACGAATGCTGGGTCACGGACGGCTTTTCCGCCGCGCAAAGGCGCAGGGTGCCGCCAAGGGGGGCGGAGGAATAGCAGGCGCGGCGCGCTTGGCAAGCGAGTCTTTTGCAGCGGATTTCACGGGTGAAAATGGGGAGCCGATTCGACCCGCGAGGCCGGCGGATGTTCGATGAAAAATGTTTCACGCCGTCGCGGAAGTTCTGCCACCGCCGCACAATCTTACGCCGGCACTTTCGAGGTGAGAATGCCCGGTCGCGGCGGAGGCTGGAACACAGCCCTTCCAGGCTGTGCGGCCAGCGGGCTTCCAGCCTGCGGACGGTCGCGGCGCGCAGACTGGAAGCCCGCTGCCGCACAGGCAAGGATGCCTGTGTTCCCTCCGCCGGGCGAGTCGCTAACGCGCGATGAGCTGAAACGTGTCGCCCATGAGCCGTTTTCCGCGCGGGCTGCCCTGAAACCATGCGAGGCCGAAATCCACGCGGCTGCCGGTGTCCACTTGCTTCAATAATTTTTCGACGGGCCGCACGCCCGTCACCGGGAAGCGCCCGATGGAAGCGATCATCATGCCTGCCTGCAGGCCCGCCACCGCGGCGGGGGACTTCGGCTCCACCTCCGCGATCAGCGCGCCGCCGCCTTCGCGAAAGCCGCTGCTCTGCGCGAGCTTTTCATCCACCTCTTGCAGCACGACGCCGAAGAACTTCCGCACCAGGCTTGGTTTCTCCGGCACTTTTTCGCCGCGCGCGATTTTGCGGAACTCCTCGACTTTCTCCCGCACGACGCTGCCGGGGATCGCAAACCCGAGGCCCTGCGTGGGCACGCCTTGCGGGGTGAACGACATTTTCACCGACGAAATCCCGACGAGCCGCCCGGCGATGTCCACGACCGGTCCGCCGCTGTTGCCGGGATTGATGGCCGCGTCCGTCTGCACGAGGTTTTGGTATTCGTTGTCGCCGACGATCACGCTGCGGCCCTTCGCGCTCACGATGCCGCGCGCGACGGAGGAGCCGTAGCCAAGCGGATTGCCGAGCACGAGGCAGGTCTCGCCGAGGAGATTCGGCGAGAGATCGTTCAGCGCGATGAACGGGAATTTCTCCGGCGCGTCCACTTTGATCATCGCGAGATCGTGCTCCGGGTCGCCGGTGATGTAGCGCGCGGTGTAGGTTTTCCCCGCCGGCGTGGTCACGGAAATCTTCGTTGCGGCGGCGCGCTCCACGACATGCGCGTTCGTGATGATCGTGCCTTTTTCATCAATAAAAAATCCCGAGCCGAGGCTCTGCACTTTCTGATTGATCGTCCGCGGCGGCCGCATCGCACCGCCGAAAAAGTCGTTGTAAAAAGCATCCATCGGATCGCGCACGGTGCGCTGGAGGATCGATTCGGTGTTGATGTTCACGACTGCGGGCATGGCCTTCGCGACCGCCTTCACTGCCGCCTCCTGCGCCGGGTCTGCGTCATTTTTGCCGAGTTCCGCCCGGAGCGCGGGCGGCGTCGCGAGCAGCGCGAGGAGGAGGGCAAAAATGGGGGGCAGTCGTTTTTTCATAAGCATGAGCGGGAGCGTAGGACAATGCCACCGTGCGGACGCTCAATCTTCCCCGTTGCCCCACGCGAAATAGCCCCAGAAACCACTTACCCCGACCGCCCGGAAACAGCGGCTGGCGAAAATTAACGGCACGGTCACTGCTGAGAGCAATGCCGCGGCCCTGCCGCATTCATAACATAAAACACAAACCAGAAATCATCCATCATGCTCAAAAAACTGAACACCAAACACGCGGGCTTCACGCTCGTGGAAATCATGATCGTCGTCGCGATCATCGCCCTCCTCGCGGCCATCGCCGTGCCGAACTTCCTGCGCTCGCGCAAGCGCTCGCAGGCCACC
>JBBQJR010000417.1:0-2098 GCA_038326125.1 Chthoniobacterales bacterium | reverse complement strand
ATCGTCGGCTCGCGCAACGTCACGCACTACGGCACCGAAACCGCGAAAAAGCTTTCTTACCAGCTCGCGTTCGCCGGCTACACCGTCGTGAGCGGGCTCGCGCGCGGCATCGACACCGCGGCGCACCAGGGCGCGCTCGCCGCGAAAGGTCGCACCATCGCCGTCATCGGCAGCGGGCTCGGGCAGCTTTATCCGCCGGAAAATTTCGGTCTCGCGGAAAAAATCGCGCAGTCCGGCGCGGTCGTCAGCGAGTATCCGATGGAGCGTCCCGCGGACCGGCAGACATTTCCGTACCGCAACCGCATCGTCGCCGGCTGGGGCCGCGGGCTGCTCGTGGTCGAGGCCGGGCTGAACAGCGGCGCGCTCATCACCGCGAATCAGGCCGTCGAGCAGGGCCGCACGGTCTTCGCCGTGCCCGGCCAGATCGATCGCCCAACGAGCGCGGGCGCGAACCGCCTCATCCAGCAAGGCGCGCGGCTCGTCACTTCCGCCGACGACATCCTTGACGAACTCGGCACGCTTATTCCGCGGAGCGCGGCTTCATCGTCGCCGGAAAAAGGAGCGCGCAATTCTCCCACGGAGGCGGCAGCCGCACCCGCACTTTCGCAGAATGAAACGCTCCTCGTCACCGCGCTCGAAGTCGGCGACCTCACGCTCGACGAACTCTCCGCCGCGACCCGCCTGCCCGGCCCGAAAGTCAGCAGCACGCTGCTCGGCCTCGAAATGAAGCGCCTCGTCCGCGCGCTCCCCGGCCATCGTTACGTGCGTGCCTGAGGCCCGCCCGATCCCACCGGTTCGCGCAGCACTGCCGCGCTCACGAGCCGCCGGATCAGATTTTCCCACGACACGCGACCGAGCGGTTGCGTCCCCAGACCGCGCACGACGGCCACCGTGCTGCGCGCCGCGCGCATTTTCCAAAGCAGACTGAACGCCGGCTCGTTCGGACCGACGGTCACGATGCGCCGCTGGCACGCGCCGGCGTTCACGTCACGGCGGCCATCGAGCAGCACCTCGAAGGCATCCACCACGCCCGTGATTTTTTCACCGTCCTCGCACAGCCAGCGTTCCCCGCCACGCTTTGCACGCGGCGAGAGCAAACGCCCGATCGGCTCTTCCGCACGAATCGTTTCGTCCGTTTCGATCGGCGTCATCACGTCCTTCGCCGTCACCGCCCGGAAGTCCACGACATTGTGAATCATCTCCCTCTCCGTCTTGGAAATCACGCCGGTGCGCTCGCTCTCCGCGGTCATGTATTTGAAATCCTCGCGCCCCAGAAAAAGCCGCTGCTGCCCGACCCGGCCGGCGCCGAAAAGCATCCGCTGCGCGCCCGCGCCGACCCAGTGCATCGGCGTCAGCAGCAGATCCAAAAACCGCAGCGGTCCCGCGAGGAGCGCAAGCGCGCGGTACGGGAACCGGCGGAAAAGCGACTTCGGCAGCAGCTCCAATCCGAAAAGATAGACCGGCAGATAAATCGCGAGGGCCACGAGGTAGCCGGCCTGCCCGAGCCTCGCCACGAGCAGCCGCGTGCCGAGCACGAGGGCAAAAATGTTCGCGAGATTCGTGACGATGAGCACGGTGATGAGCATCCGATCCGGATTCGCGAGCAGGCGCTGCAGCGTGAGTTCGGCCCGCTCGCGCCGCTTCGCGTGATGCGCGAGCCGCACGCGGTTCACGGAAAAAATTCCGGCCTCGATGCCGCTGAAAACGAACGACACCAGCAGGCACAGCGCGATGATCAGCAGCGCCATCATCCCTCCACCTCCTCGCGATCGTCCGGCTCCCGCACGAGCAGCACCTCGTCCACGCGCTTCCGCGAAACCCGGCGCACCGTCACCTGCAGCCGCCCAATTTTGAGCTGCTGCCCCTTTTTCGGCAACTGCCCCAGCCGCGTGAAAATCAGCCCGCCGATTGTGTCAATTCCCTCCTCCTCAAATTTCTCGCCGAGTTCCTCCGTCACGTCCTCGAGCCGCGCGCTGCCGCTCGCGAGCACGCGCCCTTCGCCGATTTCCTCGAGGTAAAATTTCGCATCCGACTGCGGCACGGCGTCGCCGATGATTTCCTCGACGAGGTCGCGCAGCGTCACGAGTCCCTCCACGCC
>JBBQJR010000416.1:0-2130 GCA_038326125.1 Chthoniobacterales bacterium | reverse complement strand
GCATTGTAGATCACCTGGCCGGGCACGGTGAAGAGCGAGAACTTCGTCTTGAAGCCCTTGATCGTCGTGGCCTCGAGCGGGAAAAAGTCGAAGAACAGCGTGCGGTCGCTGCTCGTCGCGAGCGAGGTCATTTTGCCCTTCGTGGTCGTGTCCGGGACTTGGACGTTGGCGTGGACTTGCTCGAGATTCGTGGTCTTGCCGCTTTTTGCCGGACCGTAATAGACGATCTTAAGCTGAAGTTCGTTGGTTGCGCGATTGATGATGGCCATGGGTGCGGAAGGTTACGAATTGTGTGCTGCGAGCTGGTTCGCGAGGTTTGCCAGGCTCTCCGGCAGCCGCTCACCGGAGCGGCCGAGAGTGCCGAAATAAAGTTTGCCGCGTCGTGCGATGTGACACGGGCCCTGCTCGGTCTCGATGGTGATTTCGCTGGCCGCACCGAGCTGCATCTCGGCCGTGTATTTTTCGAGGCGTCCGAAAATTTGCGGCATGAACGCCGCGAACGTGTCGGCGGAAAAACTGACGGGCAGACTCTGCGCGATGACGAGACCTTCCTCAAGGGCAACGACCGCGCCGGCGACGCCGGGCAGCTTGCACACATGCGCCACGACTTCGGCCGGCGAAGCGGCGACGGTTTCCTCGATCGCGGCCCGCGGCTCCGCCGGGGCGACGGCCTCGGGGAGTGGCACCGGCTCCTCGCGGACGACGGTGAATTTCAGCGGCGCGGGCGCCGGCGCGATCGGATTTTCCGCGACGAGTGCTGCTGCGGCGGGCGTCTCAATCACCGTTGGCGCAAACGAGGGCGCGGCCACTTCCGCCACGGGAGCGGGCGCGGCGGCGGGCACCGGCGGTTCGAGCTTGAAGGTCGGCATCTTCGCGGGGCCGAAGAAGTCCGGCAGGCTGTGATCGATCTCCGCGGCCTCGCGGCGCTTCGTCGCGCCGGTCGCGGCGACGAAGGCGGGCGCCATGATGCGCAGCGGGAAGATGAGTTCAAAGTCGTCCGCGATGTCCGGCGAGCCGGTGAGCGCGGGCCGCAGCCACACGCGCACCTGCGACCAAGGGAAGGACACTTTTCCTTTCTGCAAACCCCCGCTCACGGAGGGCGCGGGGATGACGAGCTTCGTGTCGCCGGGCAGCAGCGACAGCTCGCTGCGGATGCCCTCGGGCCAGCCGGCGGCGAGCTCGACAAATGAAATCACGAGTTCGCAATTCGCCCCGCCTAAGGCCGGCGCGGCGACCGGGATCTTCGCAGCGGGAACCTTCGCAGCCGGCACCGCGGCGGGAGCCGTGTGCGCTGCGTGGCCATTTCCATTCGCACTGCCGTTCGCATTTCCAAGGGCCGGCGCAGGGCTCGGCGCGGCGGGCGCGATGCCGGGCATCCGCATCACTTTCGGCGGCGCGATGCGCGGCACCGGCGTCGCCTCGGGCGTCGCGGCGGGCGCGGGCGGCGGGACGATGCCGCTGCCCGGCGCGCCGGCCGTCACGCTGCGCGTCGCGCCGTTTTTTCCGAAAAGTCCTGCGGCATCTTCCGGCACATCGTAGCGGCGCTGGTCGCTGCGGCGCGCGAGTCGCGCGGGGTTCACGGATTTGAAAATCTCGCCGAGCGGCACATCCACCATCTGCTTTTCCTCGACGGCCGTTTTTTTGAACGTCCCCTGCGGCGCCTGCCGCAGCAGGCTCGCGAGCGACATGCGCACCGCGCCCGTCGGCAGTTGTTTCAAAATCGTGTTCACCGGGAGCATGATTTTCACCGCTGCGTCCGGCAGTTGGTTCACGATGGCGCGCAGGTCCGGCGGGAGCTTTTCCAAAATCGCGCGCAGCGAAAGCGAGGCGACCTCGACGCCGCCGCCCGCCCCTTTTTCCACCACGCGAGGCACCGGCGCGCCCGAGGGAAAGCTGGCCTGCGGCATGGCGGCGGACACGGCGGACACGGGGGCCGCGGCACGCGACCGGACGAAGATCCGTTTGAGAAAGTTGAGCATCATCGGTTGAGGTTTGCAAAAGAGAGGTAGCAGCCGCAATGCCACCTGTCCGTGTCGGCTCCGTTATTATTTTCCGCGAAATGCGGCGCGGCCTTTGCTTTTGCACTCCGGCGAACTGTGGGACATTCAGTTCACCGCGCATCCACTCCCC
>JBBQJR010000415.1:0-2154 GCA_038326125.1 Chthoniobacterales bacterium | reverse complement strand
TTCCGCACCGCGCCGGATTTCGCCGCCGCCGCGCCGTGGCGCGCCGGCTGCGCTTGGGACACCGTCGCGCGTCTCACCGCCGACGGCTATCGCATGGCGCTCGCGAACTGAGCGCTGGCACGGACTTCGCTCAATCGTCCGGCCACTTCTCCCGAAAAATGTGCGGCATCGCAGGCATCGTTGATCGTTCAGAGCCCGACCCCGGCGGCGCGCTCGGGCGGATGCTTGCGCGCATCGTGCATCGCGGGCCGGATGGCGAAGGCACGCACATTTCCAAAAGCGACGGCCTCGCGATCGGGATGCGGCGGCTCTCGATCATCGATCTCGAAGGCGGCGCGCAACCGATCTGGAACGAGGATCAGACCATCGGCGTCGTCTTCAACGGCGAGATCTACAACTACCTCGAACTCCGCGCGGAACTTGAGGCGAAGGGACACCGCTTCCGCACGCATTCGGACACGGAGGTGCTCGTGCATCTTTACGAGGAGATGTCGTGGAAAATGACGGGCCGTCTGCGCGGGATGTTCGCCTTTTGCATCCTCGACCGGAACCTCCGCACGCTCACGCTGGCGCGCGATCACTTCGGCCAGAAGCCGCTGTACTGGACGAAACGCGACGGGCGTTTCGCCTTTGCCAGCGAACTGAAATGCCTGCTCGCGCTGCCGTGGGTGAATCGCGATTTGTCGCCCGATGCATTTCTCGCGTACGCCGCGTGGCTTTCCCTCCCGCCGACGACCGGGAAAGGCCAAACGCACTTCGCGGAAATCTGGAAGCTGCAGCCCGGCGCGCTGCTCCACATCCCGCTGCAAAATCCCGCTGGCGCGATGCCCGTCAGCGAGTGGCGCTACAAGCTGACTCGGACTCCGAATCTCACGAATCCCGACGAAGCCGCGGACGCGCTCGATGCGGCGCTGCGCGACAGCGTGCGCGTGCATCTGCGCGCGGATGTGCCGGTCGGCGTGCTGCTGAGCAGCGGGTTGGATTCCCGCGTTGTGTCCGCGTACGCGCAGGAATTGCAGGGCGGCACGATGCAGACTTTCACCGTCGGCTTCGGCGCAGAGGACAGCGAACTCACCGGCGCGGCCAAGACCGCGCGCGAGATCGGCAGCAGGCATCACGCGCTCGAACTCACGGCAAACGATCTCGCGGACAACATCGAGCGCATCGCGTGGCACCTCGACGAACCGGTCGGCGATCCCGCCGCGTTCGCCGTGCTGAAGGTCTGCGAACTCGCGCGCCGCCATGTGAAAGTGCTGCTCAGCGGCGAGGGCAGCGACGAGCTTTTCGCCGGCTACGAACAGCGCTACACGGGCATGCTCACGACGATGGAGCGCACCGCGCGGCTGCGGCGCTGGCGCGGTTTTTTGCCCGGCGGATCATTCGCCAGCCCGTCGCGCTGGTCGCGCATGAAATGGCGCGCGCACTGTGCCCTCGCGGCGGAGATCGCGGCGCTGCGCATGGAGGGATTTCCCGGCGACGTGACGAATCCGCGCGGGCTCACGCCCCGGCAAATCGCGGAACTGCACGGGCTCATGGGCAATCTCGGGGCGGATGTTTTCCAGCCCCAGCGCGACCGGCTGAGCGAGCTACTGTGCTTCGATCTCCGCTGGCAGCTTGCCGAATCGCTGCTGCAAAAAGCCGACAAGATGAGCATGGGCGCGAGCATCGAATTGCGCACGCCGATCCTCGACAAGGAGGTCGCAAAAGTCGCGGCACGCATCCCGTCGTCGCTGAAACTTCCCGCGGGCGGGCCGGGCAAATTCATCCTCCGCAAAGTGCTCGCGCGAAAACTCAGCGAACCGATGAACCGCCCGAAACTCGGCTTCCCCGTGCCGCTCGCGCAGTGGTTCGCGGGGCCGCTGCATGATCGCGTGCGCGACGAAATTTTTGCCGCCGAGTCCGCCGTCTGTGCGCAACTCGACCGCAAACTCGTGCTCGCCGCGTGGGAGGACACCGTCGCGGGGCGATGGGACGGAGGCCGCACTTTCTACTCCCTCTGGCTCTACGAAGTCTGGCGCCGCACGATCCTGCGATGAAAGTTACCGTTGGCATCCCGTGCTTCAACGCCGCCCGGTGGATCGCGGAGGCCATTCGCAGCGCGCTCGATCAGCGCGACGTGGACGTGGAAGTCATCGTGGTGGACGACGGCTCGTC
>JBBQJR010000414.1:0-2175 GCA_038326125.1 Chthoniobacterales bacterium | reverse complement strand
AGCTACGGCTCGATGAGCTACGCGGGGCTGCTCAGTTTCATCTACGCCGATGTGAAAAAGGACGACCCGCGCGTCGTCGCGGCTGTCGAGTGGCTGGGCAAAAATTTCTCGCTCACCGAAAATCCCGGCCTCGAACAGCAGGGCTATTTTTACTACACGCACCTCATGGCGAAGGCGCTGACGGCCTCGGGCATCACGGAAATCGAAACCGGCGGAAAAAAAGTGGACTGGCGCCGCGAACTCGCGCTGCGGCTGATGAAACTCCAGCAGCAGGACGGCGCGTGGACGAACGAATCGCCGCGCTGGAAGGAGAATAATCCCGTGTTGGTGACGGCGTATTGCACGCTCACGCTGGAGATTCTGTACGCGCAGATGTGAAGCGGGCGGGCCGCGCAAAGTAGGCGGGGTTTTTCAACCTCGCGCGCGAGGATGGGCGGGGGCGGCGGGATGGGCCTGTCACAGAGCGTCGCGCAGGTCGGGAGACCTACGCGACAAGGCGCACGATTCGTCGCCGTCCTCGTCGTCGATCGATTTCATCCCGAGGACGACCGAGATCGAGCCGGCTCAGCGCGGCGGGATTGTCGTGCGGAGGAGCGCGGTGCCGGGTGCGGTCGGAGTGAGCGTGCGGTCCCTCGCTGCAGCGGGGAGAATGAAAAACTGTCCGCGCTCGAAACGCGCGCCGCCGCATTCGGCCGCGCCGCCGAGCACGGTGAAAATCACGCCGTCCGCGCTCGCGTCCGCACGCGGAGTGGCCAGCGGCCAATGCTCAACATGAAATTCCGCGCAAGACGCGACGGTCTCGCCGCACATCGCTGCGAGCGCGGGTTCGTGGTCGTCGAAATCAATCGAGGCGAGCGACTCCGCGACGTGCAGCGCGCGCGGTTTTCCGTCGAGGCCCGTGCGGTTCCAGTCGAAGACTCGATACGTCGTGTCGCTGTTCTGCTGTATTTCCGCGATGAGGCAGCCTGCGCCGATCGCGTGGCAGCGCCCGCTCGGGATGAACATCGCATCGCCCGCGCGCACGGGCACGCGGTGCAAAAGTTCCGCCGCGCGGCCTTCGCCGAGCGCACCCTCGAAATCCGCGCGCGTCGTGCCGCGCCGGAAGCCGGCGAAAAGTTCCGCGCCCTCCGCCGCGTCGAGCAGATACCACATTTCGGTCTTCGGCTCGCCGTGCAGCGCCGCCGCCATTTTCGCGGGAGGATGCACCTGCACTGAGAGCGTCTCCTGCGCGTCGAGGATTTTGGCGAGCAGCGGGAAGCGCGGAGCGTCCGGCACACGTGCGCCGAAAACGTCCTTCCGAAAAACCGTCCACAGCTCGTGCAGCGTCGTGCCCGCGAGGGGGCCGCGCGCGACGACACTTTGCGCATCCGCACGATCGACCAGCTCCCAGCTTTCCCCGATCGGCGCACCGGCGGGTGCGTGTTTGCCGGGCATTTCTGCGAGACGATTTCCGCCCCACACGCGCTCCATGAAGAGCGGTCGGAACGAGAGCGGCGCTGTGAGGGGCATGGCGGGGGTGGATCGCTTTTTGAAAAAAAACGGCGGCGCAACGAGTCGTCAGCCTGAAGGCGCAGATTTTTTCCCACGCAACGGAATGGACTCGGAATTCAAAACGCGGAATTCAAAATCCAAAATTCAGCATTCAAAATTTCTCCGCGCGCTCACTTCGACTTCCCCGTCTTCACCGTCTTCGCCTCGAGCTTCCGGTAAAGTGTCGCCATGCTGATGCCGAGGGTTTTGGCCGCTTTCTCGCGATTGCCGGAGCTGTGCTTGATCGTCTCCTCGATGAAATGCCGCTCCTGGTCGCGGATAAAGTCGTCCAGTTTTTTCCCCACGGGCAAAGCGCCGCCGCCCTTCGTTCCGGACGCACCGTTGAGAAGTTGCGGCGGCAAATCCTTCACGCGGATCAGGTCATCGTCGCACAGCGCGGTCGCGCGCTCGATGGCATTTTCCAGCTCTCGCACATTGCCCGGCCAGTCGTAGCCCTGCAGTGCCTTGATGGCCTGCGGTTCGATTTTCATCGTTCGCGGATTTGAGCCGGTCAGCGGCTTTTTCAGGAAGTGCTGGACGAGCAGCGGGATGTCCTCCGTGCGGTCGCGCAGGGGCGGCAGCTCGATCGGGATCACCGCGAGGCGGTAATACAAATCCTCGCGAAACTTTCCTTCCTTCACCTTT
>JBBQJR010000413.1:0-2176 GCA_038326125.1 Chthoniobacterales bacterium | reverse complement strand
GTCCTCACCGGCTACGGCACCGGCGCGATCATGGCCGTGCCCGCGCACGACGAGCGCGACTGGGAGTTTGCGCGAAAGTTCGCGCTGCCCATCCGCGAAGTCGTCTCGCCGGAGCCACGGCTCGGACTCGGCGGCAGCGGCGTGTGCGATGCGGAGCCGCTCGAATGCTTCACCGGCGAAGGCTTCGCGATTCACAGCGGCCCGCTCGACGGCCTGCCGACCGCAGCCGCAAAAGCCGAAATCACCGCCCGTCTCGAAGCGCAGGGCCTCGGCAAAAAGACGATCAACTTCAAACTCCGCGACTGGCTTTTTTCGCGCCAGCGCTACTGGGGCGAGCCGTTCCCCATCGTGTGGGAAAATGGAAAGCACCGCGCCGTCGCCGAGAGCGAACTGCCCGTCGTCCCGCCGGAACTTTCCGATTTCAAACCCACCGGCACGCCCGAACCGCCGCTCTCGAAAGCGAAGGACTGGGTGCAATATTCCGCCACCGCCACGCGCGAACTCAACACCATGCCGCAGTGGGCCGGCTCGTGCTGGTACTACCTGCGCTACATTGACAACAAAAACGCGGACCGTTTCGTCGGCGCCGAGGCTGAGAAATACTGGATGACCGGAACCACCAGTCACCAGTCACCAGTCACCAGTCACATCCCGAAACCCGGCGGAGTTGATCTGTATGTGGGCGGCACCGAGCACGCCGTGCTGCACCTGCTCTACGCGCGGTTCTGGCACAAGGTGCTCTTCGACCTCGGCCACGTCAGCACGCCCGAGCCTTTTCAAAAGCTCGTCAATCAGGGCCTCATCCTCGGCGAGGACGGCGCGAAGATGAGCAAGTCGCGCGGCAACGTCGTGAACCCCGACGACGTCATCCGCGAATACGGTGCGGACTCGCTGCGGCTTTACGAGATGTTCATGGGCCCGCTCGAGGCCACGAAGCCGTGGAGCATGAGCGGCGTCGAGGGCGTGTTCCGTTTCCTCGCGCGCGTGTGGCGTCTGGTCATGGAGGAAAATCAAGCCGGCGAGTGGCAGCCCAGCGCCACCGTGCAGGACGTGCCCGTCTGGCAGCAAAATAAATCCCTCGCCAAAGTTGTCCACGCGACGATCAAAAAAGTCGGCGAAGACATTGAGGCGCTCAGCTTCAACACCGCCATCGCGCAGATGATGGTCTGCACGAACGCGCTCACCGCGGCGAACCCGCGCCCCGTCGCCGCAATCCGCCTGCTGCTCCAAGTGCTAAATCCCTTTGCACCGCATCTCACAGAGGAACTGCACGCACAACTCGGCGGCACCACGCTCCTCGCCGAAGCGACGTGGCCCGCCTTCGATCCCGCGCTGCTCATCGAGGACGAAATCGAACTCCCCGTGCAAGTGAACGGCAAACTGCGCGACAAGATCGTCGTGAAGAAAGACGCCACTCCCGCCGAGGTCGAAGCCATCGCCAAGGCCGCGCCAAAAGTCGCCGAGTCCCTCGCTGGCAAGACGATCAGGAAACTCATCGTCGTCCCCGGCCGCCTCGTGAACATCGTCGTGGCTTAGAGCTTTCGCCGGGCACGGCCTCGCTGCTTGATTCTGAAAAAACGTGCGCCGCGCCTCCGAACCCATCCCGACGCTCGTGATCCCGGATGCATTTTTGCCGGACGATCCGCAACTCGTCGGCGTCTCGGGCGGACGTGATTCCGTCGCGCTGCTGCACTGGCTGCATGCGCATGGATTTGCAAAACTGATCGCCGTGCATCTCGATCACCGGCTCCGCGCGGAGAGCGGTGCCGACGCGGAGTTCGTGCGGAAATTTGCGGATTCGCTCGGCGTCGAATGCATCACTGGCACCGCTGATGTCACCGCGCTTGCGAAGAGGGAACGCCTCTCCATCGAGACCGCCGCGCGCCGCGCACGGCACGAGTTTTTCGCGCGCACGGCCACCGGGCGCGGGTGCCCGCGCATCTTCCTCGCGCATCACGCGGATGATCAGGTCGAGACTTTTCTGCATAATCTGCTGCGCGGCGCGGGGCCATCCGGCCTGTGCGGGATGAGCGCCGTCTCGCCCCTTGGACTCGCGAGCGCAGGTGCGCAGGCCGCGGGCTTCCGCCCGCGCCTACGAGAAGAGGGCACCGCAAATTTTTCCGAAACGCTCCTCGTCGCACGCCCGCTGCTCGGCACCTGGCGCGAGGAGATTGAT
>JBBQJR010000412.1:0-2184 GCA_038326125.1 Chthoniobacterales bacterium | reverse complement strand
GGAGGGTAGCTTTGACGCCTATATGTGGCAGACGCTCGAAACCAAGTGCCGCTTCATCTCGCAGGTCATGACCGGCGACGCGACGATGCGTCGAGCCGAGGACGTGGACGCTGCCGCGCTGACGTATGCCGAGGTCAAAGCTATTGCGTCAGGCAATCCGCTCGTCATCGAAAAAGCCCAAGTGGATGCCGAAGTGATGCGCCTCACGCGGCTGAAAAAGCAGCACGCCGAAAGTCTCTACCAGATGCGCTCCCGCATTCGCAGCCTCACGGGCAACGTGGAAATGTGTGAACGGGACATCGCCAATGTCCGCGAAGATTTGCGCGTCCGCACGAGCACCCGCGGGGACAATTTCTCGATGGCCGTGCAAAAGGAGACTTTCATCGACCGCGTGAAAGCAGGACGTGCCCTGGTCTTCCTCGCCGCCGCGATGAAACCGTTCCAATCCACCAAGGCCATCGGCGAGATCGGCGGTTTCCCCATCTCGCTTCATCGTTTCGACGAGCGGGCCAATCTCGTTATCCACGGGAAAAGCGAATACAAAGCCAACGTGAGCGACAGCCCGGCGGGCACCATTGCGTCCGTTGAGCACGCGCTGGAAAGCATGGCAGATCGCCTGCGCGAACGTGAAACCGACCTTCAGCAGTATCGCAAGCAAGGCGAGGACCTCACAAAACAACTCGACCACCCCTTCGAGCACGAGGAAAAACTGACCGTGGCCACGAAGCGGCAGCAGGAGATCGTCACAGCCCTCGACATCACGAAGAACCAGGCATCCGCCAAGCTCGACGAAGGCGCGGAGCAAGCCGGCGAGTCCGTTGAAGAAACTCCGCTGCAAGCCGTTCGCCCAAAGCGCGCAAAGGCTGCCTCAGTGGCAGTGTGACTGGCGCGCTCAGTCCACAACCAGCGTCACGGCCGTATCGCCGCGCAACGCCTTGGAATACGGGCACGTCACATGCGCAGCTTCCATCACGCGCTGCGCCTGCGCTGGGTCCACGCCCGGAAGATGCGCGTGCAGCTCCACGGCCAACCGGAAGCCGCCTTGGCCCTCCTCGATCATGCTCGCCAAAGCGCGCACCTGCGAGCCTTCGGCAGCGGTGTTCAGCCGTTTGGGGAGTCGCGACAGCGATTGCCGCGCGAAAATCGCTACGCTACGATTGCCGCGTGGCTGCTCTCGCTCAACTCACACCCGGCACTTCCGTTAAAGGCATTCTCCCAGATTGCCTCGTCACGGTTGTGAGCGTGCAGTGGTTCGGTTCCCAAGCGTTGGAGTTGACCTACAAAGACCCGGCGGGCCAGCTCGGCAATCAGCTCCTCTATCGCGACAACGAACCTTCCCTTGAAGTCGCCGAGGTCGGCCGTCCTTGGAGCTTCGACGGCGACGGGCATCTGTTCCGGCTCGTCGCCGAGGCCCAGCGCATTCGGCTGGCCTACCTTTTCGATCCGGTGCTCGCGGTGCATACCTCCATCGTCGAGCCGCTGCCGCACCAGATCACTGCGGTCTATGGCGAGATGCTGCTGCGCCAGCCGCTGCGATTTTTGCTCGCCGACGATCCCGGTGCGGGAAAAACGATCATGGCCGGACTGCTAATAAAAGAGATGATCATTCGCGGCGATTTGCAGCGGTGCCTCATCGTCTGTCCCGGCAGTCTCGCCGAGCAGTGGCAGGACGAACTCTACCGGCGCTTTCATCTGCCGTTTGAAATCCTGACCAACGACAAACTCGAAGCCGCGCGCACGGGAAATTGGTTCATGGAAAACCACCTCGTCATCGCGCGGCTCGACAAACTGAGCCGCAACGAGGACGTGCAGGCGAAGCTCTCCGCGCCGGATTGCCGCTGGGATTTGGTGGTGTGCGACGAGGCGCACAAAATGTCGGCGACCACTTTCGGCGGTGAGATCAAATACACGAAGCGGCACAAGCTCGGGCAGCTTCTCTCCACGCTCACGCGGCACTTTTTGCTGATGACCGCGACGCCGCACATCGGCAAGGAAGAGGACTTCCAACTTTTCATGTCGTTGCTCGATGGCGACCGCTTCGAGGGCCGCTTCCGCGACGGTGTGCATACGGCGGACGTGTCCGACCTCATGCGGCGGATGGTGAAGGAAGACCTCTTGAAGTTCGACGCCACGCCGCTCTTTCCCGAACGCCACGCGCACACCGCGCCCTACGAGCTTTCCGAT
>JBBQJR010000411.1:0-2228 GCA_038326125.1 Chthoniobacterales bacterium | reverse complement strand
GAATCCGCAGGCTGGAAGCCCGCGGGCCGCACAGCCTGGAAGGACTGTGTTCCGATCGCGGGCGTGTCGCCGCCCGCATGTCAAGATTCCGGCGCTTCCACTTTCGCCCGATAGAACACCGCGACATTTCCCACCTGCATCACGAGCGTGCTCGCGGTTTTCTGCGCGATCTGCGGCGCGAGTTCGTGCTTCTGATCCTTGAAATCGCTGAACTTCATTTTCACCAGCGCGTGCAAAGTGAGCGCGCTGTCCATGCTGCGCAGGAACGCGTCGCTCATGCCCGCGTGCCCGAGCTTCACCATGGGCTCGAGCCGTTGCGCGCGCGCCTTCAGGTCCCGTTTCTCCGCGTTGCTCAGTTCCGGCGCCGGCGTGCTCATGGATCAAAGGTGTGCAATCATTTCGCTCGCGGGAAAACGCACTTTCGCGAGCTGCGCATGTTTGTCGTCCGCCGCGCGATGGCCCGCGGCGCAGGCGACCACCGTCTCAAATTCCGTCCCGGCGAGGCCGAGAATTTCGTCGTAGTTCGCAGGCTCGATCCCCTCCATCGGGCAGGTGTCCACGCCGAGCAGGGCGGCGCTCGTCATAAAATTCCCGAGCGCGATGTACACCTGCCGCACGCCCCATTCGCGCAGCCAGCCTTCGTTCGCCGCCTTGCCCGCAAAGCCCGCCATGATGTCGCGGTAGCCCTGCAGCGATTCCTTTGCGTCGCCGCGCGTCGCCACGATGCTGTCCACAAAAGAATCCACGTCGCGCTCCGTCACCGCTTTTCGCACCGCGAAAATGACATGATGCGAGCAGTCCGCCGGCTGCGTTTGATTCCACGAGACGGGCACGAGCTTCCGTTTCACCGCCGCATCCGTGATCACGATGAATTTCCACGGCTGCAGGCCAAACGACGACGGCGTGAGCAGCAGCACCTTCTCCAGCGCCGCCCACACGTCCGGCGCGATTTTTTTCGCCGCGTCGAATTTTTTCGTGGCGTAGCGCCAGTTCAGTTGCGCGAGCAGTGCCTCGGGACTCAGCGTGGTCATGCCGTGAGCTACGCGCAAAGGCGGCGGACGGACTAGAAAAATCGCGGTGTGCCGGATCGTGGGCGGAGCAGAATTGGGAAGCCATGAAACCAGGAAGTCGGCGGCGATAAAGGGCGCTCCATTTCTGGCTTCCTGACTCCCAAATGCAAAATTGGTCACTGCGCGAACTTCACTTTCCCAGCGCGCCGGATCAGTCTCTGCGCGTGTTTCCCGCCGACCGCTACGCCCGTCTCCGCGAAGTCGCGCTCGTGCGTGAAGGCACTGCGGCGCGCGCGCGGTCCGAGCATGAGGTGCAGGCGCTGTGGTTCGCCGGCAGTTTCGGAAAAAATTTTACGACGACGGACGGACGCGCGGTGAGCGTGGTGCAGTTCGGCGTGTGGAACCGCGAGGCGGGCCCCGATTTCGCGGAGTCCGCGGTTTCATTCGATGGCGGCGCGGTGCAGCGCGGGAGCATCGAACTCGACACGGATGCCGCTGACTGGGAGCGCCACGGCCACGCGGTGAATCCCGACTACGATGGCGTCGTGCTGCACCTCTTCAGCCAGCGTGGCGGGCGCGAATTTTTCACCCGCACCTCGCAGCACCGATCAGTGCCGCAGGTGCGGCTCGATTTGAGCGCCATCAAGGAGCAGCCGAATCCGCAGCCCGACGCGAAACCCGGCCGCTGCGTCGCGCCGCTGCGTGCGCTGCCGCTGGAGAAAGTGCGCGAAGTTCTGCTCGGCGCAGCGCAGTTCCGCATGCAGAAAAAATCCGCCGCACTCGCGCGCCTCGCGGAGTTGCACGGACCGGACGATGCGCTCTTCCAAGCCCTCGCGACGACGCTCGGCTACAAGGCGAACAAGCTGCCGTTCACGCTCCTCGCCCAACGGCTCCCGCTGAAATTGCTGCGCGCGGCGAAAGACTCCGCGACCGCGCTGCTTTTCGGCGTCGCGGGCTTTCTCGATCAGCGGGAACTCGCGGCGTTCGATTCGCCGACGCGCGCTTTTCTCCGCGCGTTGTGGGAGCAATGGTGGCCGCGCCGTGCGGAGTTCGAGCGTCTCGCGGTGCCCCGCGAACTTTGGAAAATGAGCGGGCAGCGCCCGATGAATCACCCGCAGCGCAGGCTCGCGGCGCTCGCGCAGATCGTCCGCCACTGGCCGCGTGTCCGCGCGCTGCGCGATGCGTGCGTGCCGGAGGCGACGGCGGAATTCTTCGACG
>JBBQJR010000410.1:0-2232 GCA_038326125.1 Chthoniobacterales bacterium | reverse complement strand
TCGGGCCGTTTGTTTTTCGCATCGGCGAGTTCGGGCCGCGCTGGTACGGGCTCTCGTACGTCGCCTCCGCGCTCGTCGGCTACTGGCTCTACCGCAAGCTCGCCGTGCGCGGCTACACGGATGTCCCGCCGGAAAAAGTCGCGGACTTCATCACCTGGTGCGGACTCTTCGGCGTGCTGCTCGGCGGTCGGATCGGATGGATCGTTTTTTACGGTTTCAAGGAGCCGCATGAAAATCCGTGGTGGATGTTCGAGGTGTGGAAAGGCGGCATGTCGAGCCACGGCGGGATCCTCGGGCTCGTGCTCGTCACCTTCGTGCTTTCGCGGCGGTGGAAAGTTTCGTGGACGAGCATCGGCGACACGCTCTGTGTCGTCGCGCCCACGGGCCTCTTCCTCGTGCGCTGCGCAAATTTCATCAACGGCGAACTCATCGGCAAACCCGGCGCGCCCGCGTGGGCAGTGCAATTTCCCCGCGAACTCCTCGACACCCCGCTCGGCCGCGACGACATCGCGCCGCGCGTCATGGATGCACTCGGCCGCTCCGCGAGCGACATCGTCGAGACGATCCCGCGCGACGCGGAGACGAATCGCGTGCTCGCCGAATTCCTCACCCCGCGCCACCCCTCGCAGCTTTACGAAGCGCTGCTCGAGGGCGTGCTCATGTTCGCCGTGCTGTGGTTCATGCGCACGCGGTGCCGTATGCCGCGCGGTGTGCTCACGGGTTCGTTTTTCATCCTCTACGCGACCACGCGGATCGTGAGCGAAATTTTTCGCGAGCCCGATCCCGCGTGGGCCGTCGGCTCGTTTTCCGCCGGGCAGTTTCTCTCGCTCTTCATGTACGGCATCGGCGCGGCCTTCATCGTGTGGGGCCTGCGCACGCGGCACTACGAGAAAGCCGATCAGAAAAACTGATCGCAGGCACGGCCGAAAGCCCACGTCCGGCTCGCATTTCTCCATCATGCCCGTCGCCTCCGATTTCCAGACGATCACGCCCGCGCTCTTCGCGTGGCAGGCTTTCGAGCCCGCGGTGAAATGCGACCTCTCCTCGTGCGCGCTCGACACCGCGGACGGGCTGATTTTCCTCGACCCGATCGAGCTCGCCGACGCCGCGCTCCGCCGATTGCTCGACGGGCGAAAGCCCCGCGCCATCGTGCTCACGAACGGCAACCACGCGCGCGCGGCAGAAAAATTGCGCGACCTGCTCGGCATCGAGGTCCTCGCCTCCGCCGACGCCACCGGACTCGATCTCGTGCCTGACGCGACACTCGCGGATGGGCAAATCGGGCCCGGCGAAATGCGCGTGATCGCGCTCCCCGGCGCGGGACCGGGCGAGATCGCGCTCGTCGGCCACGACATCGCATGCGTCGGCGACGCGCTGATTCATCTGCCGCCCGACGGGCTCGGTTTCTTGCCCGAAAAATACTGCCAGGACTCCGCGCAACTGCGCGCGTCCCTCAGAAAACTGTTGTCATGTGATTTCCAAGTCATGACGTTCGCGCACGGCGCGCCCCTCGTTGGCGCGGCGCACCGACAATTTGCATCCCTGTTCGCATGAAAAAAACACTCGCCTTTCTCCTCTCGTGCTCGCTCAGCAGCGCGGCCTTTTCCGGATCGCCCGTGCCGGCCGTCGTCGCCAAGCCGACCGCACAGGGCGACGCCGCCGCGCCCGCGGTGGAGACGACGACGCCCGTCGAAATGGAAGCCGATGGCCCGGAGAAAATCATCGCGCGCTTTTTTTCGTACATCCAGCGGCGCGAGGTGGACCAGGCCTACGACCAGCTCACGCGCGGGACGAAAATCGCGGAGCGCGCCGAGGATGTGAAGACGCTGAAGGCGAAAACGAAGGAAGCGATCAACGTCTTCGGCCCGGTGCTCGGCTTCGACACCGTCGTGAAAAAGAATGTCGGCACGCGCCTCGTGAGCTACACGCTGCTTTCGCTCGGCAAGGAATTCCCGCTGCGCTGGCGCTTCTATTTTTACAAGCCGCAGGAAACGTGGCGGCTCATCGATCTCCGCGTGGATGACCGTCTCGCGGCGATGTTCGACGAGACTGAAGAGGTCCGCGCCCGGGAAGAGCGCCCGTAGATGCTCGCGGACGCGCTGCGCTTCATCCGGTTTTCGCACACGATTTTTGCGCTGCCCTTCGCGCTCGGCTCGATGGCCGTCGCCGCGGGCGGTTTTCCCGGATGGAAAATTTGCGCGCTGATTTTGCTCGCGATGGTCTGCGCGCGGA
>JBBQJR010000409.1:0-2275 GCA_038326125.1 Chthoniobacterales bacterium | reverse complement strand
CCGGATAAACGGCAGTCGCGCCCCGCCGACCTTGAAATATCCGCGCTTGCCCCGCGCGCTACTTCGCCGGCGCCTTCACGTTGACGAGCTTCACTTTCCCGACCGGCGGGCGTGTGATTTTTTGCGAAGGCTTGATCGGCTTCTGCGGCGTCATCGGCGTGAGTTTCACTGCGCGGCCACTCTTCGCGGATTTCATGATCGCGAGCATGATGCGCACGTCGGCGAAGCCTTCATTTCCGTCCGGTTCCGGCTTGCGGCCTTTGAGGATGCAGTCGGAAAAGTAGATCAATTCCGGCGCGAATTGATCGCCTCGCGGAAAGACGCGCTCCTTCTTTTTGCCGCCGAGCGTGAGTTGATGCGCGATCGGCTCCACATACGAATATGCCGGGTCGAGCCGGAGAACGCCTTTTGTCCCGACCAGCTCGACGACGCCATTATCCGTCGCGCCGAAGGAGCAGGTGAAGGTCGCCAGCCGGTCTTCGGGAAAGCGCAAAACTGCGCTGTGCATTTCCTCGGTTTCCTTGAAGCGTGGGTCGTTGTTGCTCGCGGCAAAGGCCACGACTTCCGTTGGCTCGGCGCGGAAAAGATAGCGCGCGGCGTTCACACAATAGACGCCGAGATCGAGCAGCGCCCCGCCACCCGATTTTTTGTTGAGCCGGATGTTCGGCGATGCCGCCTGCATTCCGAAGACCGACGAAAAGTAACGCAGCTCCCCAAGCTTGCCGGACTGCGCGATCTTGATCGCCTCGATCGTCGCCGGGTCGAAGTGCAGCCGATACGCAATCATCAAATGCACGCCTGCCTTCTCACACGCCGCGATCATCGCCCGGCAATCCGCCTCGCTCGCAGCCATCGGTTTTTCGCACAGTACATGCACGCCTGCGCGGGCGCAGCGCTCGGTGTAGGCGCGATGCTGCGCGTTCGGCATGGCGATGTAGGCGACGTCGATTTTTTCGTCACCCAGCGCCTGCTCGAGGTCGTCGTAGTGAAATGCAGGCACGCCGTATTTCTTCGCCAGCTTCTTGCCCTTCTCGGGATCGCCGGTGAAAATCGCCGCGAGTTCGGAATTCTCCGCGTGCGCGAAGGCGGGAAGCACCGCGACCTGCACGATGTGACCCGTGGCGACCACGGCGTAGCGAACGCGTTTGGGGTTCTTTTTCATTTCGGTTCCTTTCGATTTTCGAGGGCGACGTAAGCGTGGTGGAGAAAATGCGCGCCCGCGATGGCGGAGAGAATCCCGCACAGCAGCCGCCCCGCGCGCGGCGCGAGCACCAGCCCGGAAGCCAGCGCCAGAGCGGCCCACGGGCTCACGCAAAACGGGCAGGTCACGAGATCGCCGATGGCCTTTTGCATCCCCGTGCCGCGCGCGTCTTCCTCGACCTCGCCCCCGCCATCGTCTTTCACAAACTTCGCAAACGGCGCGCGAAACGGCGCGGTCACTTTGTCCTTGGCAATGAGCCGGCTGAGCTTGTGCGTCGCCACGCCGAGCAGCACGAGATCGCGCACGCCCAGGCGCCCGCCGCTGCCCTCCGCTTTCACCAGCAAAGCGGTGAGCAACGCGCCGAAGGTGGCGACGAGTGCGGCGTATTCCGGCAGCGGGAGTTCCGCGCCGCCGTAGCCGCGGAACAGTGCGGTTCGCGGGAGCGCAGGAAGCAGGTTTGAGTCAGGCATGGAGGTCGGTAAATCGCGCGCGCGGTGTGCGCAGAGCGGGTGAAATTTGCATCGTGAATAAACTGCGGCGCCTCGGCTCTTACGCCGACGGCCAAGCTCACCATCCCGATTCGCGAGCGCGGCGTTTATTCCATTTTATGCCGAATACCGACGACCGCCCGATCGAAGAATATGCCCTCATCGGCGATTGCGAGACGGCGGCGCTGATCAATGCGGATGGCGGCATCGACTGGATGTGTCTGCCGGCGTTCGACGGGCCGTCGTTTTTCGGCGCGCTGCTGGATCGCGAAAAGGGCGGCGACTTCATCATCCGGCCCAGCGTGCCGTATCGCGTGCAGCGCGGATACTGCGAGGACAGCGCGATCTTCGAGACGCGCTTCATCACGGCGGAGGGCACGGTGAAAGTGACCGACTTTTTCGTCATCGCGCGGCGACACGGAACCCGCGGCTACGATTTCACCACCCTCCATCCGACGCGCAAACTCGTGCGCCTCATCTAACTCGAAAGCGGCTCGCCCGTGCCGATGGAAATGCTCGTGCGCGCTCGACCAAATTACGGTCGCGATCACGCGACATGGACGCGCACTTCATTGAGCGGCGTCAC
>JBBQJR010000408.1:0-2290 GCA_038326125.1 Chthoniobacterales bacterium | reverse complement strand
ATGAGCGCCCTCTCCTGTTCGAGTGACATCGGCGCAAGGATCGTCGGCGCGACGCCGTGCTCGTGAATCACCTGATGTCCCGGCGTGTAGTATTTCGCTGTCGTGAGCCGCAACGCCGAACCGTCGGGGAGCTGCATGATGCTCTGCACGCTGCCTTTTCCAAAAGTGGTTTCGCCGACGAGAATCGCGCGATTCGTGTCCTTCAGCGCGCCTGCGACGATCTCGCAGCCGCTTGCACTGGCGATGTTGTTCAGCACCGCCACCGGATAATTCGCGCGCCGGCGCAGCGCGGGATTCGCCGTGTACTTGCGCGACTGTGAGGCCACGCGCCCCTCGGTCGTCGCAATGACCGTGGCGGCCGGCAAAAACATGCCCGCGACATCCACCGCGGAATTCAGCAGCCCGCCGGGATTGAAGCGCAAATCGAGCACCAGCGCCTGCATCCCTTTTTTCTCCAGCTCATCGAGCTTCTTCGCGAGCTCCTCCGCCGTCGGTGCGTTGAACTGCGTGATCCGCGCGTAGCCGATTTTCATCTGCCCGCTCAGTTCGGGCGCGAGCAGCTTCGCGTCCTTCACGCTCCACACTTTGATCGTCTCGCGCACCATCGGGAAATCTTTAATCTCCTTCGTGCCCGGCCGCAAAATCGTGAGCGTGACCTTGGTCCCCGGCGCGCCCCGCAGCTTTTCGATCGCCGCATTCAGGTCCATCCGCTCCGCGCTCTGTCCATCAATTTTGATGATTCGATCCCCCGGCAGCAGCCCCGCGCGAAAGCCCGGCGAATCCTCCATCGGCGAGACGACGATCAAGTCGCCATTCCGCTCGGTCACATGCACGCCGAGCCCGCCGAAGCGGCTCTCCGTGTCCTCCTTCATGTCCTCGAAATTCGCGGGCTCCATGAATTGCGAATGCGGGTCAAGGCTCTGGAGCATTCCCTTCAGCGCCGCGCGCATGAGCTGCTCGTAGCCGATTTTTTTTCCGTCCACATAGTCCTGCCGGATCAGTTCCATCGCGCGCGTAAGCGTCTTGATCTGCTCGTACGGCGAGTCCTTGTCCCCGGCGGGTGCGGGGTCGTCCGCGCGGATGGAAAATGCCGGGAGCACGAGCGCGGCGAGCGTGAGAAAAATGCGGGACAGTTGCATGGCCGGGCACCCTAGCAGCCCCGGCGGCTTTGGGAAGCGCAGGAGCGCAAGCGGGCCGCGTGCAACCTCCGCTGCTCGCACCACGCCGCGGCTTTTCACTCGTCACGCCTCGCGCGCTTTCCGAAAGTCCGCGCATGTCCTCGCCGTCCGCCTCCGAACACCTCGCCCGCGCCCGCCGCGTGTTCGACCTCGAACTCGCCGAGGCCCGCCGCGTCGGCGAGCGGCTCGACGAATCGTTCGCGCAGGCCGTCGAAACGATCCGCGATGCCGTGGAAAAACGCGGCAAAATCGTGGTTGTCGGCGTCGGCAAGTCGGGGCACATCGGTGAAAAAATCGCGGCCACGCTGACGAGCACCGGCGCGCCCGCGGTGATGCTGAACGCCCTCAACGCGCTGCACGGCGACCTCGGCATCGTGTGCGACGGCGACGCCATCCTCATCCTCAGCAACAGCGGCGAGACGGACGAACTCGTGAACATCTTCCCCGCCCTCGCGCGGCTCGACGTGCGCATCATCGCCATCACCGGCAAGCGCGATTCCTTCCTCGCAAAAAATTCGCACATCCACCTCGACGCCTCCGTCTCGCGCGAGGCATGCCCGCTCGAACTCGCACCCACCGCGAGCACCACCGCGATGCTCGTCCTCGGCGACGCGCTCGCGATGACGCTGCTCGAAGCCCGCGGCTTCACGCGCGAGGACTTTGCAAAATTCCACCCAAGCGGAAAACTCGGCCGCACGCTGCTGCTCACCGTGGACCAGATCATGCGCAGCCCCGAGCAGATGGGATTGATCAAACCCACGATCACCGTGCGCGAAGTGCTCTTTGAAATGGCACGCCGCCGCGCTGGTTGCGCTGTCGCCATCGCCGATGATGGCACGCTCGCCGGCATCTTCACGCAGGGCGACTTCGCGCGGCACCTCGAGAAAAATCCCAACCTGCTCGAACTACCTGTCGTCGCTTTCCTCACGCCGAAGCCGATCACCATCCGCTCCGGCGCGCTCGCCTACGAGGTGCTGCACATCCTCGAACACCACCGCATTGACGACCTCGTCGTCGTGGACGCGGCAAACAAACCCGTCGGCATCGTGGATACACAAGACCTCGCGCGCTTCCGCCTCGTGTGAGCGGGGCAATTTAAGATTTAGGATTTA
>JBBQJR010000407.1:0-2314 GCA_038326125.1 Chthoniobacterales bacterium | reverse complement strand
TCGCTCTCCTCAATCGCTTCGAGAAAGGCGTCCACCTCACCGCTCTCGCCGCTCGCTTGCAGTTCGACGCGGCCGTCGGCGAGATTTTTCACCCAGCCGGTCACGTCGTAGCCGCGGGCGAGATTTTTCACCGTCCAGCGGAAGCCCACGCCCTGCACGCGGCCCTCGAAAAAAACGTGCCGGGCCGTCATGGCGCGGACGGCTCGGACGGCCCCGAGGGATCGTCCGGCAGCGAGCGCAGATAGTCGGCGGCGACCTCGGGCCAGATGCCGTTCACGTGGCAACCGGTGGTGGCGCGCAGCGCATCCGCAGGGCGCAGCACGGGCGTGATGCTGATGTGCCAGCGGAAGTCGTCGTCGAGCGATGCCCAATCCTCGACCGACATGGCGCGCGAGGGCGCGGTGGTGAGCGTGAGGTGATACGCGGGAAAATTGATCGCGCGGTTCAGCTTGCGCAGCGCGAGGCCGAGCGCGAGCGCGAGGCTGCCCGCCTCCTCGTGCGTGATGCGGTGGAAATCGGCGCACTGCCGCTTCGGCCAGATCGCCAGTTCGAAGGGCGCGCTCGAGGCGTACGGGCAGAAGACGAGGAAGTCCGCATTTTCATGCACCACGCGGCTGGCGTTGCGCCGTTCGTGCTCGATGATGTCGGCAAAAAGTGAGCGCTTCCGCAGCGAGAAATGCTCGCGGGCATGGCGCAGCTTGCGGCGCAGCGCGGGCGGCACGATGGCCATCGCGACGATCTGGCTGAGGCTGTGCGCGATCTTCTGCCCGGCGGCGCGGCCCACATTTTTCACGACGCTGAAAGAGCGCAGCCGCAGGTCGCGCATGAGGTCCTCGATGCGGACGGCCCACGCGCGGATGACTTGCGCGATCGCGCCGGGCGGGAGTTCGTCGAGCGTGCGCGTGCCGGGATCCTCGATCACGATTTCATTCGCGCCGACGGCATCGAGGTGCTCGTAGAGGCCATCCGCCTGCGCCTTGCTGTCGCCTTCCACGCGGAGGACGGGCAGCCGGTTCGGCACCACGCGCACCTGCCAGCCGGATTCGCCGGCGGAGTGGTGCAGCGCGTGCGTGGCGAAGTGCTCCAGCCCCGCGCGGAACGGGCTTTCGGCCAGCACATCATCGCGCACCGAGGGGCTGCTCGGCGGCAGCGCGCGGCTTTCGTTGAAGATGGTCCAGTCGCGCGTGAGCGGGTCGAGGCGGAGTTCGTTCTTGTCCATGTGGATTTCCCGCGTCGTGCGGAAGCCGCCTGTGGAAGCATACGCCGTGCGGGAGGGGAAGCGCGGAGTGGCTCTGCGGGAAATCGTCGTCGTTCTCGGCAGGTGCTCGGCAGGTGCTCGGCTCGAAATCGATCGCGGACGCGGGCGAGCACGAGCACGAAGTTCGCCGGCACAGTTTCTTTAAACCGCTCGATCACGTTCTCGCGCGTCGTCCCGCTTTTTCCTCTGTGGTCAAAATGGGACAGCCGATCGGGTTAAAAACCCGCGCGATTTTTGCCCCGCAAAAGAATCCCCCTCCTCTGTACGCGCGCTGAAAATCCGGGCTGGCACATGGGGTGGTAAAGGACTCGCCGTCCGCGCAAGTGGACGAGGAAAAACAATCGAAGGGAGGCAGCCTGGCCGGTAAAACAGGGTTTGTCGCAACGGTCCGGGGGGAACCGGTGCGGCAGGGGCCGGCCGGGCTGCCGAACTGTGATTGTGGGGAGCGCACCGTGCGGCGCTCCGCTCACTCGAGTTCCTTCTCGAGTCGCTCGCTGAGCCACTGCTTGATCATGCTCTGGTAGTTCAGATACCGCGAGCGCGCGATGCGCTTCAGCCGCGCGAGCAGCCGCGGATCGAACCGCAGCGTGATCGTGGTGCTCTCGCGATTGTCGGCGCGCAGCAGCGCGTGATTCATCAGCCGCGCATCGATCCGCGTGTCCATCCAGAAAGCCGCCTCGTCCTCCTCGGACTCGAAGCGGGGCACCTGATTCCATGCGGCGATCGTCTTCATGCGTCAGTTCAGTTCCGCCGTCTTGCGTTCGAAAAATGACAACTCCTCCGGAGCCATTTCTCGAGCGAGGAGGCAGCGGATTTTTTTCCCATCACTCCAGAAAATCGCAAAAATCCCGCGACCCTCCACGCTTTTGCCGAGGTTAAAATAGCGCGCGTGCCCTTCGCCCGCGATCTCGATATCGGGCATGAGCCGCAGGCTGAACGGATCCTCGAACGACTCCTCGATCTCGCGCGGCGTGAGCTTGCGCAAGTCGAACGGCGAATCGAGCCAGTCAAATTCCATCGCTCGGCTCCCGGTTGCGCCGCGTCACGCCGTGGCCT
>JBBQJR010000406.1:0-2317 GCA_038326125.1 Chthoniobacterales bacterium | reverse complement strand
ATCTGCCCGTTGCCGCGGAGGAGGTATTTGCAGGTGGTGAGTTCCTCGAGGGCCATGGGGCCGCGGGCGTGGAGTTTGTCGGTGGAGATGCCGCTTTCCGCGCCGAAGCCGAATTCGCCGCCGTCGGTGAAGCGCGTGCTGGCGTTCCAATGGACGGTGGCGCTGTTCACCTCGGTGAGGAAGTGCGCGGCGGCGGGATGGATGACGCGTGGCAGGTGCAATACTTCGGCCTGCCGCCTAACGCGAACGCCGGGCCAGCCGTGGACTTTGACTACACTGGGCAGACGAACCTTTTCAAATACATCGCCGGACTGAACCCGCTCGACGGCTCGAGCTTCACGCTCTCGATCGCAAAGGTGCCCGGCCAGCCGGGGCAGAAAAATCTGACGTTCAATCCGGTCGTCGCCGGGCGCACGTATGTGGTCACATCGAAGGCCGATCTGAACGTCGTCGGATGGAACGCCATCACCGTCTCCGCGCCCGTGAACATTGGCACGCAGCGCACCGTGACCGACCAAAGCGCGACCGGCGGGCAGAAGTTTTACCGCATCGAAATCACGATGCCCTGATTAAGTCGCGACCCCGTTTTCCGGGGGTTGATTTCGTAAAACAACGATGGGAACGGGCCGGGCGTTTTGCCATGCCGGGTCGTTCTTGGCGATAGGCCCGACTTTTCGTTTGCGCAGCGCGCCGCCGCTCGGCAGAAAGCGCGCAGGGAATTTATGCAGGGAAACACCAAGCCGGATTATCTGGCCATTGGCTTCGAGCAGATTGACCGCGACCTCGGCCTCCTCATCGCGGCCTTCGCGGACGTGCTGCGCGGGCTGGGGCACGCGGAGCTTGCGGACCATCTGCCGTGGACCGGCCGGCCGCTGCCGCCGTCCGATCCGGAGCGCCTGCCGGAGCGGCTCGGGCTTGCCTATTCCGTCGCGTTCCAGCTTTTGAATATGGTCGAGGAAAATGCCGCGGGCACCGTGCGCGAATTGCGCGAGGAGCACGAGGGTCTCGCCGCGGAACACGGGCTGTGGGGGAACCAGCTTGCGCGGCTTCGCGAGGCCGGCGTGTCGCCGGAAAATATCACCGCACTGCTGCCGCGCGTCCGCGTGGAGCCGGTGCTCACCGCGCATCCTACCGAGGCGAAGCGCCTCTCGGTGCTCGATCATCACCGCACGCTTTTTGCGCTGCTCCAGCGCTCCGGCCGCGAGCCGCGCACTGCCACCGGCGTGCGCCGCCTCGCGGATGAATTGCGCGCCGCCCTCGAGCGGCTGTGGCGCACGGGCGAGATCCTTTTGGAAAAGCCCACGCTCACCGACGAGCGCCGCAACGTGATGCACTATCTGCGCGAAGTCTTCCCCTCCGTGCTGCCCGTGCTCGACGAGCGCCTGCGCATCGCGTGGGAAGGCGCGGGTCTCGAGGTCGCGCCGCTGCGCGCGCCGGGCGCGATGCCACGGCTGTGCTTCGGCACCTGGGTCGGCGGCGACCGCGACGGGCATCCCGGCGTGACTGCGGAAGTCACACGGGAAACGCTCGAGCGCCTGCGCGCGAATGCGCTTGTCGTCCATCGCCGCAGCCTCATGGCGTTGGCGGAAAAACTCACGCTCACGACTTGGATGCAGCCGCCGCCCGCGCCCCTGCTCGCGGGCATCGCGCGGCTCACCGATCTGCGCGGCGAGTCCGCAAAGCCGCTCATCGCCGCGCATGCGGACGAGCCGTGGCGGCAATTTGCGGAACTCATGCTCGCGCGCATCCCGCTGAAGTTTTCGCAGGGCCAGGTGCCGCAGCTTTGCGAGGGCGCGGGCTTTTACCGCGAGCGCGGGGAACTCGCGGCGGACCTCGCGATCCTGCACGATGCGCTCGTCGCCGCCGGCGCGCGTCGTCTCGCGGAGTCGGACGTGGAGCCGATCCAGCGGGCGCTGGAAGTTTTCGGCTTTCACCTCGCGCATCTCGATGTCCGGCAAAACTCCGCCTTTCACGCGAAGGCGCTCACGCAGCTCATGGGCGCGGCGGGGCTCGATGGCAGCGATTGGGAGGATTGGAACGAGGCGGATCGGCTGCGATTCCTCGAGCGCGAGTTGAAATCGCCGCGGCCATTTTTGCATCCCGCCGCGAGCGCGGGGCCGGAGGCGGATGCGGTGCTCGGGTGCTTCCGCGTGCTCTCGCAGCACATGGAAAAATTCGGCGCGGACGGCATCGGCGCGCTCATCGTGAGCATGACGCGCCGCCTTTCCGATCTGCTCGTCGTGTACGTGCTCGCGCGCGAGGCGGGACTGCTGCGGATGTTCCCCGAGGGTATCGTATGCCTGCTGCCCGTTGTGCC
>JBBQJR010000405.1:0-2321 GCA_038326125.1 Chthoniobacterales bacterium | reverse complement strand
CATGGCGAGCCCGTGGAAATTCCAGCGCTACGGCCAGAGCGGCATCGCGGTGAGCGAGCTGCTCCCGCATTTTGCCAAAATCACGGACGACGTGACGCTCATCCGCAGCATGCAGACGGGCGTGAGCAATCACGGCCAGTCGATCTACGCGCTGCAAAATGGCCGCATCCTCGGCGGTCGTCCGACCCTCGGAAGCTGGCTCACCTATGCGCTCGGATCCGAGGCACAAAATCTTCCCGCGTTCGTCGCGCTCACCGACCCGCGCGGCCTGCCCGTCGTCGGCGTGGACAACTGGAGCAACGGCTGGCTGCCTTCGCTTTACCAAGGCACCGTCGTGCGGCCGAAGGAACCGCGCATTCCGAATCTCGATCCCGCACCGCATCTGCGCGGCGAGGTGCAGGAAAATTTCCTCGGCTTCCTCGGCGGGCTCAATCAGCGCCACCTCGATCGGCATCGCGGCGAAACCGATCTCGAGGCGCGCATCGCCAGCTACGCCCTCGCGGCGCGCCTGCAGACTTCCGCGAAGGAAGTGCTCGACATCAGCGGCGAGACCGATGCGACGAAGCGGCTTTACGGCATTGATGATCCGGCGACCGCGGAGTTCGGCACGCGCTGTCTCATCGCGCGGCGGCTCGTCGAGCGCGGCGTGCGCTTCGTGCAGCTCTACACCGGCAACCAGACGTGGGACCACCACAAGGGTATCCTCGGCAGCCTGCCCGCCGCGTGCAAATACGTGGACAAGCCCGCCGCGGGGCTCGTGCTCGATTTGAAATCACGCGGCCTGCTCGACTCGACGGTCGTGCATTGGGGCGGCGAAATGGGCCGCCTGCCCGTGGTCGAATACGACAACGGCCGCGACCAGGTCGGGCGTGATCACAACACGAACGGCTTCTCGATGTGGGTCGCCGGCGGCGGCTTCAAGGGCGGCATGACCTACGGCGAGACCGATGAATTCGGCCACAAGGCGGTCGCCGACATTGTGAACCATCACGACTACCACGCCACGCTGTTGCACCTCTTCGGACTCGAGCACGACAAGCTCACGTTCAAGCGCAATGGCACCGACATGTCGCTGACCGACAATCAGGGCGGACGCATCGTGAAGGAAATCCTCGCGTAGATTTTCCGCGCTAGGCGGCGACAAAAACGAGCGATGCGGTGATTTCGCGAGCAGATAGTTCCGGGCACAGCAGTCCGAGCGCTTCGCGGTAGGCGTCGAGCTGCGGAGCGTAGCGCGCTTCGATTGCGGTGCGTTCGTCCGGTGATGAAAAGCGGTCGGTTTTAAAATCCGTGATCGCAGCACGAACGGCCTTCCCCGTGCGGTCGCGGAAGAGCACGACGCGGTCGAAGGAGCCGCTCAAGACTTCGGGGCCGGTCTCGGAATTTCGCACGACGGCGAACGGCCGCTCGCGCCAGAGATCGACGTTTTGATTTTCCGTGACCCGCGGTTTGGTCAGCGCCGCGTGAAGCTCTGTCCCGGCGGATGTCGCCTCGGAAAACAGCCGCTGCGCGCAAGCTGCGATGTCTGCGCGCTCGAGGGTGTGGGAATTTTCCGAAGTCAACTTCACGAGTGCGGCGCGCACGGGCAGCGGCTCGTCATTCCACGAAAACTGCCGCAGCCATGCGTGGATCATTTCGCCGCGCCGCATCGCCGCGCGATTTGTGGCCGTGAGAATTTTCGTCGCGCTCACGATCCGATCCTCGTGGCCTGCAGAGGGAGCCGTGTGCCCTGCGCGAGCTGCGGACGGCGCGCAAAATTTTTCCGCCTGCGCTGGCGTGCCTTTGGCCATGCCGGGATCCGGCGGATCGATTTTCAGACCGCCCCGCCCTTTCGCCTCATCGCATTCGCGCATGGAGAGGCCATCGCATTCTTCCACCACGCGCTCCGCATCCACCTGCAGCGCGCGCCGCAGCAGCAGGGCGAGCGGAGTCTTCGTGCCGTCGCGCAGCACGATGTCCAGATACGAACGCGCGCGCGTCATGCCGACGTAGAGCACGCTCAGCTCCTCCATAAAATCCGCCGATACCTGCGCGGCGAGGAGTTCCTCCATCCGCAGAAACGGCGCGTGTTTTTTCGAGGGCACGATGCGTGTCGGCTGATCCGGGCCGTGCAAAATGACGTCTCCGCCGCCGCCCTGCGGCGCATCGAGTTCGAGCAAAATCACGGCTTCAAATTCGAGGCCTTTCGACGCGTGAATCGTCATCACGCGCACGCCGGAGCCGCCGGGCCGCTCGATGCGCCGCGTGCGGATGTGCGCCGCGAATTCTGAGGCGCGCGCCGGAGCGCGCGCGTCGAACTCGCGCGCAACATCGAGTAACTG
>JBBQJR010000404.1:0-2348 GCA_038326125.1 Chthoniobacterales bacterium | reverse complement strand
TCAGAAAGGGACGTCATTCCTTGCTCGATGTGCTGCGCGGGACGCGCGCCACGGCAGGCGGGACGCCCGCGCTACCCGGGGCACGCCGTCCTGCGGCGTTTTGCGATGTAGAACGGATGGCTCTCGACTGGCGTAGCGTTGGAAAATGCCGCACGGCGTTTCAAAGGTATCCGCGGTGCGGGAATTTTCCTGCCGCACGGCTTTGCCGCCGGGCTCCCGCAGTTTCCCGAAACCTCCATCGCAAAAAAACTCCCATGAACATCACCCGCCGCTCCGCCTTGCAAAAGACCGCCGCGCTCGCCGCCGCCGCCGCACTTTCCCGCATCCCGAATCTCCGCGCCGCGGATGTCGCGGGGCGCAAGCTGAAGGTCGCCGTCGTCGCGCTCGGGCGCGGACTCGCGCATGTGCAGGCACTGCTCACGCTGCCGGATGTGGAGATCGCGTACATCGCGTAGACGGATCCGAAGCGACTCGCGACTGGCGCGAAATTGATCTCGGAAAAGCAGGCGTCGCCGTGCCAGGGCGAGGGCGATTTCCGCAAAATCCTCGAGGACAAATCGGTGGACGCCATTTTCATCGCGACACCGAATTTCTGGCACACGCCCGCGGCGCTGCTCGCGATGCAGGCGGGCAAGCATGTCTATGTCGAAAAACCCGGCAGCCAGAATCCGCACGAGGCGGAGATGATTGTCGCGGCGCAAAAAAAATATGATCGCATCGTGCAGATGGGAAATCAGCGGCGCACCTGGATGAAGGATGCCATCGCCGCACTGCATGGCGGCGCGATCGGCGGCGTGAAATTTGGCCGCGCCTTTTACTACAACAAGCGAAACGCTATCGGGCAGGGCGCGATGAAAGCCGCTGATGATCTCGACTGGAATCTCTGGCAGGGCCCCGTGCCGGACGACACGCAGCACGACATCAAAAAATTCGCCCACTACGACTGGCACTGGCTCTGGCACTGGGGCAACGGCGAACTCGGCAACAATGGCATCCACACGCTCGATATTTTGCGCTGGGGCCTGCAGGCGGAATTTCCCGAGCGCGTGACTTACAATGGCGGCCGCTACTGGCACGACGACAAACAGGAGACGCCGGACACGGGCACGGCGGTGTATGATTTTGGCAAGCTCGGCGGCGCGGAATGGGTGCAGAGCAGTTGCCATCCGCGCGCGGCGGAGAAGGCGCCGGGCGAGGTGATGTTTTACGGCGACAACGGCACGATGGCGATCAACCGCGACTCGTGGACGATTTTCGATCAGTCGGGAAAAGAGACCGGCAAGGGCAAGGGCGTGGGCGGCGGCGACGCGGCGCATATCGGCAATTTCCTCGACGCGATCCGCGGCAAAACAAAGCTCAACAGCCCGATCGAGGAGGGCCAGAAAAGCACGATGCTCTGCCACCTCGGCAACATCGCCTACCGCACGAACACGGTCGTCCGCTGCGACCCGACGACGGGGAAAATGCTCAGCAATCCGGAGGGCGAAAAGCTGTGGCAGCGCCCGGCGTACCGGCCCGGATGGGAAGTGAAAATCTAGCGGCTGTTCTCCGCCTCAAAACACGAACAGCCCCACCGCTGCGGCGAACATCGCGAGCGTCGTGATCGTCACGATGATCAGCGACGTCCGCGAACTCGGCTGCTTCCGCATGATGACGGGATCGCGGGCGACGAGCAGGATACCAACGAGGAGAAACGGCGCGAGCAGGCCGTTCGCGACGGCGCTCCAGAACAGCGCTTTCACCGGGCTGATTTTCGAGAAGTTCAGCCCGATGCCGACGAGCGTGGAGAGGATCACGACGCTGTAAAATGGCACGGCGCGCTGGAATTTTTCATCGAGCCCCTGCCGCCACCGGAAGGTCTCCGCAAAGGCGTACGCCGCGGAACCCGAGAGCGTCGGGATGGCGAGCAGGCCGACGCCGATGATGCCGACGGTGTAGAGGAGCGTGGCCGCATTGCCCGCGAGTGGGCGCAGCGCTTCGGCGGCTTCGCGCGAGGTTTCGATTTTTGTGAAGCCGTGTTTGTGCAGCGTGAGCGCGGTGGCGAGGATGATGAAATACATCACGAGATTCGAAAAGAATGTCCCCACGCTCACGTCGAGTTTGCGGTTGCTGATTTCTTCGTTCGTCGCGCCGCGCCGCTGGATGAGCGTGCGCCGCCCGAGCGCTTTGTCCTCCTCCACTTCCTGCGAGGATTGCCAGTAGAAAAGGTACGGGCTGATCGTGGTGCCGAGGATCGCGACGAGCGTGGCCCATGCCTCGTGGCCGTGCGGCCATGAAGGCACGAAGGTCGCGTGGAAAACGCTCGCCCAATCGGGCCGGACGAGGAAGGCCGTGATGACGTACGCAAA
>JBBQJR010000403.1:0-2394 GCA_038326125.1 Chthoniobacterales bacterium | reverse complement strand
GATCCCCACGCCGCCCGCCGCGCCGCGCGAAAGGCGTCTTTGTTCTTGCGCGTAACAACTTCGCTGCGAAAACCATCCCGGCCGCAGACGACAAGTTCAATGAATCCCGGATGATGCCGCGGATGCCGGACCACCCGGCCTTCGCAAGGCTCCACCGGCTCGCGGCAAGCAATCACGTACGAAAACTTCTCATCCTCGTGCCCCAAATCACCACCCTTCAACCGGCGGTGCAGCGACGTCCGTTCCACTCGCACCGCGAAGTGGCACCAGTCAGTGTCTGTCATCGGACACGCATTCGCATGAGGGCAGGGCGCGGCAATCCGTGCACCCAGTGCGATGAGTTGATCGCGCACTTTGCGCACGGTCGCGAAGCCCGCGGTGGTCCCCGGCTCGATGACGATCAGCGCTCTCCCCGCCGCATCCCACGCCGCCCGCAGTAATGCCGCACCGCCTATCTCCCCGTACGCATAGGAAAGCAGCACGGCGTCGTGTTGCGGGAATGGCCCCGCCTTTCGCAAATCCGCCTGCTCCCATCTTGCCGCGCGAATGGCCAACGCACGGCCCTCGTCCATCAGTCCGCGGTCCTGCTCCATTAAAGTCACCGACTCAAACCTATCCGCTGCCCACAACGACGTACCCGGCCCCGCGCCCAAATCAAGTAGACTCTTCGCATCCAGCGACACCGGCATCTCCGCCAGCACCGCCCGGATCGCCGCATAGGTGGCAGGCATCCGCACCGCAAGATACGCGGCACGCTCCGCGTCCGTAGTCAACTTCGTCCCGCCACCCTCGCGATATCGCACCGAAATCGCCGTAGCAGCCCGCGCCACGTTGGCAAACCCGACGTCGTCCACTCTTCTTTCAATTGCCGCGCGCAATTCTGCCGGAAGCTGCATACAAGTTATACTCGCATCACCGGACCACGACGTTCGCAAAAATGATTTCTATAATTGAACAGATCGATTTTCGTGACCGCGAACGGGCTCTCGCAAACCTGAATAGGATTTCGGAGACCGTTCCCGCCCACACCCGCGATTGGCTGCACGCGCTGCTTGGCGCGTCGCCCGATCCGGATGGCGCGCTCAATGCGCTCGATAGCTTCCTTGATCGCCAGCCCGCGGAGTTTCAGCGGCTCACCTCGTCCAAGTCCGGGCTGCAGTCGCTGCTTACCGTTTTTTCTTACAGCCGATTTCTCTCTGAAGAGTTGTTCGAGCGTCCGGCATGGCTTGACCCGCTGCTCACCTCAAACGATCTGTATCGCAGTCTCATCACTGAGGAATTCATCGAGCGGTTCGAGTCATGCATTCCCGCCGGGATCCCGTCGCCACTGACGCTTGCCGTCTTTCGCCGCCAACAGATGCTGCGCATAGTCATGCGCGATGTGCGCGGACTTTCGGAGCTCGCCGCAACCACCGAGGAGCTTTCTCATCTCGCCGACGCGCTGCTCGATGTCTCGTACCGGCGCATCCGTGAAGACCTCGTCAAGCGATACGGAACACCTCGCTACCAGGGCGTCGAATGCGGCCTTTCCATCATGGCGCTTGGCAAACTAGGCGGACGGGAACTCAATTACTCCTCCAATATCGACCTGATGTTCCTCTATTCGGGAAATGGGGAAACCGACGGCGAACACATCCTATCGAACAAAGAGTTCTTCAAAAAGGCCGCCAATCAACTAACGGAATTGCTCTCAACCTATACACCAGAAGGCGTGTGTTACCGCGTCGACCTGCGTTTGCGCCCCGATGGACGCCTCGGCGAACTCTGCCTCTCACTCGACGGAACGAAGAATTACTATCAGCACCGCGCGCGCGACTGGGAATTGCAGATGCTCATTAAGGCCCGCGTCGCAGCCGGTGAAAGAGCACCCGGCCGGTCGCTGCTGGAGTTCATCGAGCCGATCATTTACACCAGTTCTCTCGATTTTTCCAGCGTGGAATCGGTCTCAGCCACGCGCGAACGAATCGGCGAGAAACTCGCCAACCGCAAGAACTCCGCCGGCCTCGACATCAAACTCGCCCGCGGCGGCATTCGAGACATCGAGTTTCTGGTGCAGTGCTTGCAGCGCCTGCACGGCGGCCGCGAACCTTGGGTGCGTCATGGAGGCACGCTGCTCGCGCTGGTTCGTCTGAGCGACAAGGAACTTCTTTCGCCCGCGGAATATGCGAAACTCGCATCGGCCTACCAGTTCCTTCGCCACCTCGAACACCGTCTGCAATTCTACGAGGATCGTCAGACTCACACACTGCCGCGCGACGCCGAAGCGTTGCGGATCCTGGCCCGCCGTATGCCGCAGGCGACGGATGCTGTCTCCACCGCGGAGGGCCTTCTGCGCCTCCTCAATCAACATCTCGAGGAGGTACATGAGATATATTATCGCGTGATTAACGCCCA
>JBBQJR010000402.1:0-2397 GCA_038326125.1 Chthoniobacterales bacterium | reverse complement strand
CAGCATGACTCTCAAGGCGATCGTCCATACGGCAGAAGAAGGCGGCTTTTGGGCGGAGGTTCCCGCGCTCCCTGGCTGCGTGACGCAAGGTGAAACACTCGATGAGATTCGGGGAAATCTCCATGAGGCGGTGGAGCTCTGGCTGAGTGTGGATGAGCTGACCGCGCCGCTGGCGAAGGACGACCAGGTGCTCGAACTCGCGTTGTGAAACAAGTCAGCGGACGCGAGCTTGCCCGCGCAATTCGGCTCCGCGGCTGGCTCCTCGCGCGGGTGAAGGGCAGCCACCACATCTTCACAAAGGATGGCCGACGGGAAAGAATCGTCATCCCCATCCACGGAAGCAAACCGCTGAAGGTCGGGCTGCTTCGCGCGCTCATGAAGATCGCGGAGGTCACGGAAGCGGACCTGTAGCGGCGCAGCGCGCTATTTCGCCTGCACGGCGCGCAGTTCCTTGGCGAGGGCCAGCGCATCCTCGTCGTCGGCGCAAATGGCCTCGGCTTTGGCGAGTTCGGCGAGCGCCTCCTCGCGGCGGTTTTGGTCGGTGAGCGAACGCGCGATTTGCACCCGCGCCCGTGCGCGCTCGATGGACGCTTCGACGACGACGCGAAACTGCTTCAGGTCGCCGCGGCCCGGTTCCACTGCGAGTCCCTTTTCCAGCGCGCCGAGCGCACCGAGGAGTTGCTTCGCCTCAAACTGGGTGTGTGCCCGCGTGAGCGCATCGCTCGCGACATTGATGCGGCGCGTGAGTGCCGCGCGGTTGAAAGGCTCCGGGTCGCTCGGCTGCCGATCCGGCGGCAGTTCCTTTCGCGCAAAGGCGGCAACGGCATCCCACAGCGGCATGCCGACAGAGAGCGATCCGCTCTCGATCAACGAAGTCGCGTAGTCGCGCGCAGATTGCACGGCGCCCGCAAGCGCGTCGGTCGCGGTTGACACCACGCCTTCCGATTTCACGCGCAGCGTCGCGGCCTTCCCACGGATTTCCTCCGCACGCATTTGATTCGAGGTGTCGCCCGGCGTGAGCGAAGGATGGTCGGCAGTCTGGGCGTTGCGCATGAGCCGCGCGACCTCGGCGAGATTCCTTTGCAAAGCACCGCGCGCCGCGGCGAGGTCGGCGGCGGACTTGCGCAGCGTCTCGCAATGCAGCCCGAGATTCATCGCCATTTTGTCCAGCGTCCCGCCCGTCGAGGCGCGGAGAAACCTGCCCCGCGCGCCGGGAATGTCGCCCTGCTGCATCGCGCGAATCCCCTCCTGCACGAGCGCCCAGTAGTCTTTCGGCGCGGGCTCCAGCGCCGAGTCCGCACAGTGCAGCGCGAAGGGTTTCCCATCGCTGCCAAACGCCAGCAAATACACGCGCCCCGCCGTACGGTCGTAGCGCATCACCTTGAAGGTCTCGCCGATTTTCCCCTCGCGAAAAACCGCGTCCTTAAACCGCAGCGGCTCATCCCGACGCAGCCGCACCTCATCCTCCGGCCCAAACTGCGCCAGCGAAACTGCCGTCGCCCATCGCGCGATGAGCACAAACACGACCACGCGCACCGCTAGGAATGCTTTGCGAAACGCGCGTGATTTCATGCCGGCGGAAGCTGCACGACCTTCACTCTGCTCGCACGAAAAAACCGCGCACCGCCGTCCCGCTGTCCGCGGACGATGTTAAATTTTTAACGCTTGAATGCGGCGGCCGACTTCCTCGGCGTTTGCGCGCGAATTGAAGGCGCTGATACGGAAGTAGCCTTCACCCCCCGCGCCGAAACCAGCACCGGGCGTGATGACGACGTTTGCCTCGTGCAGCATTTTGTCGAACATCTCCCACGACCCGAGTGTGCCCGGGCACTTCACCCAAATATACGGCGCGTTCACCCCGCCCCACGTCTTCCACCCCGCCGCCCGCGCGGCTTCGAGAAGAACGCGCGCATTGCCCATGTAGTGTTCGACGAGCGCACGCACCTGCGCCTTTCCTTCGGCGGAATAAAGCGCCTCGGCCGCTCGCTGGATGATGTAAGCGACGCCGTTGAATTTCGTCGTCTGCCGCCGCAGCCACAGCGGATGCAGCGGCTTCTTTTCGCCGGAAGCCGTCGTGGCCAGGAGCGTCTTCGGCACCACGACGAAGCCGCAACGCACGCCGGTAAAGCCGCCGCTCTTCGAGTAGCTGCGGAACTCAATCGCGCACTCGCGCGCGCCGGGGATCTCGTAGATCGAATGCGCGATGCCGGGTTCGCTGATGTAGGTCTCATAGGCCGCGTCGAAAAGGATCAGCGTGCCGTTGGCGCGTGCGTATTCGACCCATGCCTCGAGCTGCGCGCGCGTCATCGTCGCGCCGGTCGGATTGTTCGGTGAGCAGAGATAAACGACATCCACCTTCCCCTTCGGCGGCGCGGGCGTGAAGCCGTTCGCCTCGTT
>JBBQJR010000401.1:0-2402 GCA_038326125.1 Chthoniobacterales bacterium | reverse complement strand
ATACGCATTTTAGAGTGTCACCCCCTTCTGTGCAGGTTGCATGTGGCGGGGATGTAGTCGGGCGGGGGAAAGTGTGACAACAGAATTCGTCGGAAAGTTCGGAGGGGAAGGAACCGGTCCTCGCAGCGCGGGGGAGATCGGCGAGGCACGGCGCGCGCGCGCGGGGAATTTTTTTTTGCCCCGGCAGACCGGAGGAAAACATTTACACCCGCGCCCCGGCGCGATAGGCCGCCCGCATGAAAAAGAAAAATCCCCCGCAGTCTCCCAGCGCCAATCTCCCTGTCTCGAAACAAACCGCAGGCGGAGTGGCCGGCGCGATCCTCGGCGGCGTCGTGGGCGGCCCGATCGGCGCGGTGGCGGGAGCCATCGCGGGGACGCTCATGGGCAACCGTGCGGCGAAAGGCGAGCCGCTCGTGCCGGCCGCGAAGGTGAAGACGGCAAAGGACGCGGCAAAGGACGCGGTGAAGGCCGTGAAGGCAAAGCTGCCCGCGAAGGTCACGCGCACTCTCGCGGAAACCGCGAAGGCCGTGAAGCCCGCGCCCGCCAAAAAATCGCCGGCGAAAAAGGCGGCGGCGAAAAAGGGGGCGACGAAAACATCGCCGAAGCCGGTGGCGAAAAAATCTCCTCCGGCGAAGAAGCGGAAGTAGCCGCGGCGCGAGATTGAGAACCCGGCCGGCTTTGGGGCGCGGTGGCGGAAAGCTTTGCGAGGCTCGGCGAAACTGCACGCGTCCGTTTGCGGGCGGCGGGCCGATTCATCCGCGCCATGAATCCTCCTCAGACCCTCCTCCGCTCGCTTCCCGCTTTCATCCTCGCCGGATCGTTCGCCCTCGCGGCGGACGACATTAAAAAGAAGGATCACGCGCCGCCGCCGCCGGATGCGGCACCGGCGAAAGCCCCGGTGCCGTCGAGTTACATGCCGGTCGTGCCGAAGGAGGATTTCAAAACGACGATGGCGCGCATGAAGGCCGAGAAGCCGGCGATCGAAAAGCGGCAGCAGGAGTTGCTCGCGCAGCGGTACGATCTGCGGGACGACGCCGCGCCGGGCGTGACGATGGCGCGCAGCAAGCCCGTGCAGCAGGGCGTGCGCGTGCGCCTCGCGGCGGGCACAACGTGGGAGAAGCTCGCGGAAATGTCGCCGGCGCAGATCCGGGAAAAGGATGTGTGGCCCGCGGGTTTTTTCCCGCTGCCGCACCCGAACCATCCCGAGGGCGGGATGGTGTTTCCGAAGTTTGAAATCGAGGAATTGAAAAAGCAGGAGCAGCGCGATCTCACGCGGTTCGATTTGGATTTCGATCTGCCGGATCATTTTCTGCCGGAATTTCCCGCGCCCATTTTCCTCACGACGCGGCCCGATCTCGGCGATGTCTCGAAGGGCCAGCGCGTGACGATTGAAAACTTCATGGAGCTCTTTGACGGCACGCTGAATCCCAAGCAGCTCGACGGGCTGCGGCTGCTGCTCACGCCTTTTCCGCAGCAGCAGTTCAACATGACGGGCGACCGGCGCTCCGAGCACCCGCACCGCGGCGTGGCGTGCCTGGACTGCCACTCGAACGGCCACACGAATGGTTCCACGCATCTCGTCGGCGACATGCGTCCGCAAGAGTATCGGCATCGGATCGACACGCCGAGCCTGCGGGGGGTGAACATCCAGCGGCTCTTCGGCTCGCAGCGCGCGCTGAAAACGGTCGAGGACTTTACGGAGTTCGAGCAACGCGCGGCGTATTTCGACGGCGATCCGGTCATCGCCACGAAAAAAGGAATCAGCCCGCTGGATCGCGGCACGCAGGTGCAGGCGATGGCGGAATTCCAGGAGTTGCTCGACTTCCCGCCCGCGCCGAAACTCGCGATCGATGGGAAGCTCGATGCGCGGAAAGCCAGCCCCGGCGAACTGCGCGGGCAGGATCTTTTTTTCGGAAAAGCGCAGTGCGCGACGTGCCACACGCCGCCGTACTACACGGACCTGACGATGCATAATCTGCAGACCGAACGGTTCTTCACCGAGCGCATGATCAACGGACGCAAGGCCAGCGCGGACGGGCCGATCAAGACCTTCCCACTGCGCGGCATCAAGGACTCGCCGCCGTACCTGCACGACGGCCGGCTGCTCACGCTGGAGGACACGGTGGAGTTTTTCAATCTCGTGCTCGAGACGAAGCTGAGCGCGCCGGAGAAGGCGGATGTCGTCGCTTTTCTGCGGGCGCTGTAGCGGTGAACGCGGCAGACTTCGGCAAGGTGAAGCCAGAAAATTCCAGCGGCCGATCGAGGCTCGAAATCGCGACGGCCGCGACGGCCATCGGCTCGATCGGCACGCTCGTGGCGCTCTCGGTCACGGGCATCCTCACCGCGCTCCCGCTCTGGGCAGCGACGCTGATCGTGGTGGCGGAACTGCTCGCGCCGGTGAT
>JBBQJR010000400.1:0-2421 GCA_038326125.1 Chthoniobacterales bacterium | reverse complement strand
CACGCAGGAGGACTATTATTCGCTGCAGGCCGTCTTCGCCGCGCTCGATCGCACCGAACGGAAATACTACGCCGACGATGCGATGAACGCGCGCTTTGTGAAACTCACGCACGACCAGCGCGACGCGGATGCCGCGCTCGCCGCCGTCGAGGAGCCGCTGAAAAAAAAGCGGGCGAGACTTTTGCCGCACTCACGCGACGGATCGAAGGCGCATCGAAAGCCGCCGCGCAGAAGCAGGGCAACACGAGCCCGGACTACGGCTACCACAGCGCGATTTCGCCGGTGCAGGACGCGGAGAAGTGGGTGCAGGTGGACATGGGCTGGCGCGTGCCGATTGAAAAAAACGCGCTGCTGCCGTGCTCCGACGACTTCAACGCCATCGGCGCGGGCTTCGGGTTTCCCGTGCGATTCAAGATCGAGGTGTGCGACGACCCGGAATTCAAGACCGGTGTGACACTGCACTGGCGGCGGCACGATGAGACTTTCATGAATGACTTTCGCAATCGGGGCCTGCGGCATTTCGTGAGCGTGAGCGGCAAGGACGGCGGCATCGCGGGCCGCTACGTGCGCGTGACCGCAGTGAAGCTCGCGTCGAGGCAGAATGATTTCATTTTTGCGCTCGCGGAACTGCAGGTGTTCGAGGCTGACGGAAAAAACCTCGCGCTCGGCAAGCCCGTCACCGCGCTCGATTCCATCGAGGCACCGCGCCGCGCTGGCGGAAGGCGAATCTCACCGATGGCATCGCGCCCGTCGCGCAGTCGCCGGGCGAAAAGGAAATGCTCGTGCAGGAGCGGGAGGCGCTGCTGCTCGGGCTCGCCGACGATACGGTGAAAGCGAAACGAGCGGCGCTGCTCGCAGAGTCCCAGCGCATCGCCACGGAATTGAAAAAACTTCCGACGCCGAGCGCGGTGTACGCGGGCGGCGTGCATTCGGGCACGGGAAATTTCGTCGGCACCGGATCGAACGGCGGCAGGCCGCGCCCGATTTTTCTCCTCGCGCGCGGGCAGGTCACGCAGCCGGGAAAAGAGATGATCCCCGGCGCGCTCTCCGCGCTCACTTTTGCGCCCGCGAGATTTTCCCTCGCGCCGGATGCGCCCGAGGGCGAGCGCCGCGCCGCGCTCGCGCGCTGGATCACCGATCCGCAGAATCCGCTCACCTGGCGCAGCATCGTGAACCGCGTATGGCAATATCACTTCGGCCGCGGACTCGTGGAGACGACGAATGACTTTGGCCGCAACGGCGCGCTGCCGTCGCATTCCGAACTGCTCGACTGGCTCGGCACGGAATTCCGCGACAGCGTCGGCTCGCTGAAAATGCTGCACAAGCGGATCGTGATGAGCGCGACCTACCGGCAGGCGTCGAGTTGCTCAGTGCTCCGTCCGCAGTGCTCAGTCCGCAGTGCTGAGTGCTCAGTCGGGCACCACGCGTGTCGGGAACACAGAGCATGGGGCACTGAGCGCTGCGCACTTTTCGCAGGCGGCTACGATTGACGCCAACAACGCGCTCCTCTGGCGGCAGAATCGCCGCAAACTCGAAGCCGAAGCCGTGCGCGATTCCGTGCTCGCCGCGAGCGGCAAGCTCGACCTCACCGCAGGCGGTCCGGGCTGGCAGGATTTCGTGCTCGAGCATCCCGAGCACTCGCCGCACTTCCACTACGACCTCGCCGATCCCGAGGACGCGAAGACGTGTCGGCGCTCGATCTTCCGCTTCATCGTGCGCTCCAGCACGCACCCGTGGATGACATCGCTCGACTGCGCCGACCCCTCGATGCGCGTGGACAAACGCAACGAAAGCCTCTCCGCACTGCAAGCCCTCGCGCTGCTAAACAACGGCTTCATGCTCACGCAATCGCGCCACTTTGCCGAGCGCGTGCAGCGCGAAGCACCCGATCTCGCAGCCCAGATCACACGTGCTCACCAACTCGCCCTCGGCCGAGCACCCACGCCCGATGAGCGTGAGCGGCTGATCGCCTTTGCAAAAACAAACGGCCTCCCAAACCTCTGCCGCGTGCTGCTGAATCTGAACGAGTTCACCTTCGTGGACTGACAGAGTGCGACCTCGGCGCAGACGCGTGGATGGAAAAGATTTTCGACCACGGATTTCACGGATGACACGGATGGAATTGCTCTGCCCTGCAAACCATCCGCGTCGTCCGTGGCCGGCGTTTTCCCGGAGGAGCAGGACGGCGTGCCTCGGGTAGCGTGGGCGTCCCGCCTGCCGTGCGGCGCATCCTGCGCAGCACCCGGCGGACGTCCGCTTGCGTTCGTCGCGCCAACGGTGTGCGGATGTGTTCCGCGGGACGGAGAACACGCCGGGCCGAACGCCCGCCCTGCCCATTCCCGCTTGCCTCCCGCCCATGCCCCCGCCACTCGTGTTTGCATGACTTTGATCGACGGCAAATCCATCGCGCAGCGCATCAAC
>JBBQJR010000399.1:0-2435 GCA_038326125.1 Chthoniobacterales bacterium | reverse complement strand
CTCGCGAGCAACGCGCGCTTTGCGGCATTCATGCTCACGGATCTTTTCGCGCTCGAGGATCGGTTCAATGTGCCGGGCATCGAGAGCGGCCTGAACTGGTGCGCGCGGATGCCAATGACCGTCCGTGAAATGCGCGCGCGCAGTCCGTGGCAGGGAGAATGCCAGTGGCTCGCCGAGGCGCTCCGCCGCACGGGGCGGAAGGCGTAAATTAGGGCGGCGGGAGTCGGGTAGCGCGGGCGTCCCGCCTGCGGTGCCGCGCGTCTCGCGCGGCACCCGGCAAACGTCTCTCGATGTGCGCACGCACAATGACGTCCGCCGTGTTCCGCGGGACGCGGAACACGGCAGGCGGGACGCCCGCGCTACCCGATGCAGGCCGTTCCCCTGGCGAGCGCAGCGACGCGGCGGGCATCGTAGGCGTGAGCGGAAGCTCACGCTGCGTTCTCCCGAGCGCGCCTACGTTCCGATCCATCCTGCCACCTGCGCCCATCCTCCCGCGCGAGTTTGAAAAACCTCGCCTCCATGGCGTGCGCTCCGCTGGACGCGGGGGCGCGCTGCGGCTAAAGTTTCCCCGACATGAACACCGCCACTCTCGCTGAATCCATCGCCGACAAGGTGCTCGCGGGCGAACGCATCACGCGCGGGGACGCGCTGGAACTTTACCGGCTGCCGCTGAACGAACTCGGGGAACTCGCACACGCGCGCCGCCTTCTCGCATCGCCGCAAGGGCGCGAGCGCATCGTGACCTACATCGTGGATCGCAACATCAACTACACGAATGTCTGCAATGTGTACTGCAAGTTTTGCGCCTTCTACCGCACGGAGAAAGACGACGATCACTACGTGCTCACGCTGGAGCAGCTCGATCAAAAACTCGACGAACTCACGGCGATCGGCGGCGTGCAGATTTTGCTGCAAGGCGGGCATCATCCGAAGCTGGGCATCGAGCACTACCTCACGATGCTCGCGCACATCCGCGCGAAATATCCGCACATCAACATCCACGGATTTTCGCCGCCGGAGTTCCAGCACTTCGCGCAGGTTTTCAAAATGCCGCTGCGCGAGGTCATCGCGAAATTCATGGAAGCCGGGCTCGGCAGCATTCCCGGCGGCGGCGGCGAGATCCTCGTGGACTCGGTGCGCGAGCGGATCGCGCCTTTGAAATGCAAGAGCGACGCGTGGCTCGAAGTGATGCGCGTGGCGCACGGGCTCGGGCTGAATTCGAGCTGCACGATGATGTTCGGGCACGTCGAGACGGTGGAGGATCGCATCGAGCATCTGCAGCGGCTGCGCGACACGCAGGACGAGACGGGCGGCTTCACGGCGTTCATCTGCTGGACGTTCCAGGACATCAAGACCGAGCGCACGAGCGCCGGGCACACGAAGCTGCGCGCGGAGCCGGTCGGCAGCAGCGAATATCTGCGGATGCAGGCGCTGAGCCGCATCTTCCTCGACAACATCCCGAACGTGCAAAGCTCGTGGGTGACGCAGGGCCCGCGCATCGGCCAGATCGCGCTGCGCTACGGCGCGAATGATTTTGGCAGTGTGATGATGGAGGAGAATGTGGTGTCGAGCGCGGGCACATCGTTCCGGCTGAACACGGCGCAGATCGAACGGCTGATCGGCGACGCGGGCTTTGAGCCACGGCGGCGAGACAACTGGTATCGGCTGCTCGCGTAGCCGCGCCTGTCAAAGCGTGGGGCAGGCTTTTGCGTGTGGAAAGGATTCAGCGCGGCCTTCGAAAATTGAAGGGCAGATGCGGGCGGACTTCGCACTGTAGGCGCGCTCGGGAGAGCGCCACGCGGGCTTCCGCCCGCGCCTACGAGCTTCCGCAGTTCCGTCCGCCCGCGCTGCAAAAGCGGGGGCGATCAGTTTCAATAAATGGCGCTCAGCGCTCACATTGCGGCGCGAGGAAGATGCGCTTCTCGCGACGGCGCGCGCAGAGTCCGCCGGGGAGGTTCACTTTCGCGCCGCGCGAATCGAGCAGGCCGCGTACGGACTCGACTTCGGCGAAGCCGCAGCTCGCGACGGCATGGCGCGCCAGCCAGAGGTGGATGAGCCGCCGCTGCAGCGCGAGCGGCAGCGAGCGGAGCAGCGGGACTTGCAGCGCGTCGGGCGCGCCGCGGAGTTCCGGCTGCGCGGAGAGAAATTCGTCCTCGGCGCGGAGGAGTTCCGTCGTGCGCAGCAGCGCGGCGCGCACGTCGCGCCCGAGCGCGGCGGTGAGCACGGGAATCGCCGCGTGCCGCAGCCGGTTGCGCGTGAAGCGCGGGTCGGCGTTCGATTCGTCCTCGCGGAACGGCAGCGCGTGATGCGCGACGTAGCAGGTACCCGAGAATATCATAAATAGTAATTCGCAGATTACGAACACAAGGCTTTCCGCTGCGAACCTCAGGGTTAATAGTTATGTTTTCTTTGTATGTTACCATGCCCAAATTTAT
>JBBQJR010000398.1:0-2456 GCA_038326125.1 Chthoniobacterales bacterium | reverse complement strand
ATTCACCACGGCGAATGTGCATCTGCCGACGTTTCAAAATTGGCTCACGGAAAACAACTATGCACTCAGCGTGAGCCGCAACGTGACGATGCGCGACCGGCACGATCGGCAGCAGCCGTTCAATTTGAAAATCGCGTGGTCCAGCACGCAGACGGTCGCGCCATCACCCGCGAACACGCCGATCTACAACATCGGATGGGTGCAATTTTTGCAGGCCGATCTGCGCCGCGGCTACACGCTCGGCGGCGCGCAGCCCGCAGCCGGCAGGCGTGTCGTGGCCACGCCGCTGCACGGGCCCGTGCTCGCGGAAAATGTGCAGACCGCCGGTGCGCCACCCGGTGCGACGCGGCTCGGCGACGACGGATCGTTTGCGGTCATCATTCCGGCGGGCAAGGCCGTCTGCACGAACCTGCTCGACAACGACGCGGCGAAAACGAGCCAGGTGAAGGAGCGGTTCTGGGTAACTTTCCAGCCCGGCGAAATCCGCACCTGCGCGAATTGCCACGGCATCAACACGACGAACCAGACCGATCCGCTCGCGACCGATCCCGCAAACCACGGCAAGCCGACGAACACGCCGCAGGCGCTGCTCACGCTGCTCGCGCAGTGGAAAGGCACGCATCCCTCCGGCGCGATGCAGCACGCGGTTGCCGCTGTCTCAGTCGTGAAAAGTGCGGGTCCGGCGATGCTGAGCGTCACGCGCATCGGCGGGAGCACGGGGCCGGTGAGTGTTGATTTTGCGACGGCCGACGGGACCGCGATTGCCGCCACGGATTACACCGCGAGGACGGGCACGCTCAATTGGGCGGACGGCGACACCGCGCCGAAAACGATCAGCATTCCCATCGCCAATCCCGCGACGATCGCGGGACCGAAAACGCTGAGCGTGACGCTGAGCAATCCCACGTACGGAGCGCTCGGCGCGACGACAGTGAATGCGCTCACGATCACCGAGACGCCGTACCGCGCGTGGGGGTTCACGCATTTCAACACGAACGCCAATGTGCCCGGCATCGGCGGCGTGGCCGATGATCCGGACGGTGACGGGCAGGATAACCAGAGCGAATTCGCCACGGGCACGGTTCCAAGCAATGCGGCCTCGGTCTTCCGCATCGCGAACGTGACGCGCGCGGCTGACGGGCTAAGCGCGGCCGTCTCGTGGTCGAGTGTCGCGGGCGGAAAGTATCAGGTGCAAACGACGCAAAATTTGCAGGCCGCGAACTGGCAGGACGTCGGCGCGCTCGTCACGGCGACAGCGGCGAGTTCGTCCATTTCGCTGCCGATTTCGCCGCTGGAGTCGGTGCGCTATTTCCGCGTGCGCCTCGGGCCGTGAGCGGGTGCAGAAGCAGGCGAGATTTCCAATCTCGCGGGCGAGCGCAGAGACGCGGCGTGGCAAAGTAGGCGTGGGCGGAAGCCCACGTCGCGCTCTCCCGCGCGCGCCTACGGGTTGCGCAGATTTTCGCGCAGCGTCTCGGGGGTGACTTCATTTTCCCAACGGCTGATCGCGATGGTCGCGATGCCGTTGCCGATGAAATTCGTGAGCGCGCGGCATTCGCTCATGAAGCGGTCAATGCCGACGAGCAGCGCGAGGGATTCGACGGGGATGCCGGGCACGGCGCTGAGCGTCGCGGCGAGCGTGACAAAGCCCGCGCCGGTCACGCCGCTCGCGCCTTTCGAGGTGATCATTGCGATGATGAGGAGGCTAATCTGATGCTTCAGATCGAGCGGCGTATTCGTCGCCTGTGCGAGGAAGACGGCGGCCATCGCCATGTAGATGTTTGTGCCGTCGAGATTGAAACTGTAGCCGGTCGGCACGACGAGGCCGACGGTGGATTTCGCGCAGCCGAGGCGCTGCATTTTCTCGATGAGACCGGGCAGCGCGGTCTCGGAGGAACTCGTGCCGAGGACGAGGAAGAGCTCGTCCTTGATGAAGGCGAGAAAGCGGAAAATCGAAATGCCGCACCACCACGCGATGCCGCCGAGCACGACGATGACGAACATTCCCGCGGTGAGATAAAAGCCGGCCATGAGCGCGAGCAGTTTGTTCAGCGCGCCGAGGCCGTAGCTGCCGACGGTGAAGCCCATCGCGCCGTACGCGCCGATGGGCGCGGCACGCACGATGATGCGCATGACGGCGAAGAAAACCTGCGACGCGATTTCGATGCCGGCGAGCACCGGTCGCGCGGCCTCGCGCATGGCGACGAGCGCGAACGCGGTGAGCAGGGAGACGAAGAGCACCGGCAGCAAATCGCCCGAGGTGAACGCGCCGAAAAAAGTGTCCGGGATGAGGTTGAGCAGGAAATCCTTCGTGGTCAGCGCGTGCGCCTTCGCCGCGTATTCCTGCGCGGCTTTCGGATCGAGTGTCGCGGGATCAAAGGGGAAGCCGACGCCGGGCTTCAGCACGTTCACGACGACGAGGCCGATGATGAGCGCGAGCGTGGAGACGACCTCGAAAT
>JBBQJR010000397.1:0-2474 GCA_038326125.1 Chthoniobacterales bacterium | reverse complement strand
GCTGGTCGCGGCGGCGCACGGCTCGGTGGTGGAACTCGTCGAACCCGCTTCTCAGGCGGTGGTGAAACGGCTCGAGGCTCCGGACGGCGGGCGCGGAACGGTGAACGCGCTCGTGTGGTCGGCGGATGGCGCGACGCTGTTTGCGGCGTCGGGTGAAAATGCGATCGAGGGTGAAGTGCGGCAGTGGAATGTGGCGGAGGGAAAAGTGGCGCGCACTTTCAAGGGGCATCGCGACACGATCTACGCGCTCGCGCTTTCGCCGGATGGCAAGACGCTGGCGACGGGGAGCTACGATCAGAAGATCAAGCTGTGGAATGTGAGCGACGGCACGGAACGCAAGACTTTGAACGGGCACAACGGCGCGGTGTACGGGCTCGCATTTCGTCCCGATGGGAAGCTGCTCGCGAGCGCGAGTGCGGACCGCACGGTGAAGATCTGGGACGTGGCGAGCGGCGAGCGGCGCGACACGCTGAGTCAGCCGAGCAAAGATCAGTTTGCCGTCGCGTGGAGTGCGGATGGCAAGCGCCTCGCCGCGGCGGGCGCGGACAATCGCATCCGCGTGTGGAGCGTGTCGGCGGACGCGAAGGAGACGACGAATCCGCTCGTGGTGGCGAGGTTCGCGCACGAGCAGGCGATCCTGCGGCTGGTGTGGAGCGCGGATGGTCGCACGATGCTGAGTTCCGCGCAAGACGGCACGGTGCGCGTGTGGGACGCAGCGGAGGTGAAGGAGCGCGTGCTGCTGGAAAAGCAGCCGGACTGGCCGACGGCGCTCGCCTTTTCCGGCGACGAAGTGGTGACGGGTCGCGCGGATGGGACGGTGGCATTTTACGACACGAAAACGGGGAAGCTGATCGCCGCGCCGAAGGGCGCACTGGGAGGGGCGACTTCAAAGTAGCCCCGTCTGCGTGTTCCGTGCAGCACCCGGCGGACGCCGCTTGAGGTGGTTCGCACAACGACGTCCGATGTGCCGGGCAGGATGCCCGGCAAGGCGGGCGAGGACGCCCGCCCTACCCGAGGCACGCCGATCTTGCAGGCGGATGCTGCAGGTGGAGGAGAGTCGTGTGTCAAGCGGGCGCGGAAAATTTTCTGCCAGAAAAAAGCGCCGATGGCGAAGCCGACGCCGGTGCCGAAGGGGCCGTTTGTCTCGGGCATTTCGCCGCGCGCGACGGAGCGCGGGAAGATGATCGAGATGAAACTCACGGGCGCGAATCTGCCGGCGATCGTCGCGGTGAAATGCGAGGACGCGCGCGTGCGGGTGTTCGCGGCGGCGTCGGAAAAAGACGGCGTGCCAGTCGTGATTTCGACGCCGGCGAATCTGCCGCGAGGCGGCTATCCCATCGTCGCGAGCGGCGCGGATGGGAAGGAAATCGGACGCGCGACGCTGCGCATCGAGGACATCGCGGTGTTCGATTTTCCCGCGTCGTCGGCGATGCAGAAACTCACGGCGCTGCCGGCGAACGTGTGGGGTGTGATCGCGAAGGCGGGAGAAAGCGACCGGTATGAGTTCGACGCGAAGGCGGGCGCGACAGTCATTTTCGACTGCCAGGCGAAGGCGCTCGGCTCGAAGACCGATGCAGTGCTCAGCCTCGTGGATGCGGCGGGGCGCGTGCTGGCGACGAACAACAATTTTGACGGTGGCGGCGATCCGTTTCTCGCGCACAAGTTCGCGGCCGACGGGCGGTATGCGGTCGTCGTGAGCGACTCGATGATGACCGGCAGTGCGGAGCATTTTTACAGCCTCACGATTGGTGCGCTGCCGTTTGTCACCGGTGTTTTTCCGCTGAGCGTGCCGGCCAATGCGGAGACGAAAGTGGAATTGGTCGGCTTCAATCTTCCGGCTGACGCGGCGGCGCGGGCGATGACGGTGAAGTCCGGCGCGAGCGGCACGGTGCCGCTGAAAATTGATGCGCAGAAATTTCGCAGCCGCGCGCCCGCGGCGCTCGCGGTGAGCGAGGTGCCGAGCTTCGTCGCGGCGAAATGCGGCACGGTGAAAACGGCGCAGAAGCTCGCCGTGCCGTTTTCCGTGAGCGGACGATTTCTCGTCGCGGGTGAAGAGGATCATTTTCGCTTCACCGCGAAGAAGGGCGTGACGTACGCCATCGAGACCGAGGCGGCGCGCCGCGGCTCGCCGGTGGACACGAAAATCGCGGTGCTGTGGCCCGACGGGCGTCCCGTCGAACGGCTGCTCATGCAGGCGGTGCGGGACAGCGCGATCACTTTCCGCGCGATTGATTCCACGGTCCCGGATGTGCGCGTGGAAAACTGGCGCGAGATGGAACTGAACGAACTGATGTGGATGCAGGGCGAGGTGGCGAAAATTTTCCGCATGCCCGAGGGACCGGACAGCGGATTCTCATTCTATGCGAACGCCGGCAAACGCGTCGCGTACTTTGACACGACGACCACGGCGCACGCGGTGGACGAGCCGTGCTACATCGTGGAGCCGCATCCGCCGGGCACGAAGCTCGTGGCGA
>JBBQJR010000396.1:0-2476 GCA_038326125.1 Chthoniobacterales bacterium | reverse complement strand
GGCGGTTTGCGTGATGTGGATCGTCGCGAGGCTCGGGATGCCGCTGCGCCGCGCGGCGTCGAGCAGGTCGAGGCCGTCCTCGAGATTCTGCTTGTTGATGTGGATCACGTCGGGCGCGAGGGCACGCCATTGCTCGGCGATGCGTCGGGCGATACTGCCGCCGAAAAGGTGCGCGAGCGATCGCGCGCGGTAGTCGTAGGTGTTCGTGTAGTCGGCGCGGATCACTTTGCTGATCGTCGCGAACAGCGCGGCGAGTTCGTCCATGCGCTCATGCGTGGACATCCAGAGCGAGACCTCGTGGCCGCGATCCGTGAGGGCGCGGGCGAGGTAGAGCAGGCAAAGTTCGCCGCCGCCGCGCGAGCCGCTGCTGGTGCTGACGAGGAGGACTTTCATGCGCAGACGGTTTGCAAGGCGTGCGCCCATTTCTCCGCGCCGCGCGCGGGAGTCCAGTCCGTGTGAGCGGCGCGCGAGGCTTCGCCGTGCGTCCGGGCGAGCGTGGGATTTACGACGTAGCGGAGCATGGCGGCGGCGAGCGCGCCGGCATCGCCGGCGGGAAATGTAAAACCATTTTCGCCCTCGCGGAGGAGATCGTGCGCGGCACCCACGTGATCGCTGGCGAGGATCGGCAGGCCCGCACCGAGCGCTTGATTCACGACGACACCCCAGCCGTCGTAGCGGCTCGGAAGCACGAAGACATCGGCTTGCGCGAAGAATTTTGGCAGCGCCTCTGGAGCTTGAAAGCCCTCGTAGCGCACGCGCGCGCGGACGGATGGCGCGAGCGTGGCGAGCATTTGCGGCAGGTCCGCTTCGCGGCCGACGAGGAGCAGGCGGGCATTTTCCGGCAGCGTAGCGAAGGCGGCGAGGAGTTGGTCCACGCCTTTGCGTGCGATCATTTGTCCGCAGAAAAAAAACGTGACCGTGCCGGGCTCGTGGGATGGTCCCGGCTCGGCGGCGAAAGGCGCGAGATCGCAATGGTACGGGATGTTGAAGATGCGCGTCTTGGGAAATCGCGCGGCGTACTCGCGCTCGGCCCAGCTTCCGATCGCGGCGATGGCGGAAGCGCGGCGCAGCGGTGCCGCGAGGAGATCGTTCTTCCAATTTCGCGCGCCGAGTTTTTCTCCCCAGAAGATCCAGCGCGCGCCTCGCAATTTCCGACGCATGAGCCACTGGCCCGTGATGGAGGGGATGAGCGTGTTGCAGACAACGACATCGAAATCGCGCGGCGAAGGCAGCCGCCAGTTCAAATGCACGCGCGCGTGGCCGACCGGAAACCAGAAGCCGGGCAGATAGCTCTCGTACGGCGCGAGCGGACGCTCCGGCCACGGCGAATCCGGCGCGGTGCGCTCCATGTAAAACACCTGCGGCGTGACATCCGAACGCGCCGCGAGCGCCGCGAAAAGATCGCGCTGGTACGGCGAGGGCAGCACGCTGACGAACGCGACTTTCATCCGACGGCCGGAAACCATGAGTGATACCATTTCCAGCGGCCGGTGCGGCGCATGTATTCGCCATTCACCTGCGCCCGAACCGCGCGCCAGCGACGAAAATTTTCCCGCGAAATCGGGCTGCGGTGGCGGAGAAAAGCCGGGAGCATCCGCAGCGCGATGAGCAGTCCTTTGAGCGCGACGATCGGGCGGCGACGCAAAAAGGCGACTTGGAGAAAGTAGAAAATCTGCAGCGCGGGGTACCAAAACAGAACGTGCGGGAATGGGAATTTTAGCAGTGCGGCACCGGCGACCATCACGATGTCGCAGATGTGATAGCGCGCGCCGTTGTCGTTCGCTCGACCGGTGCTTTCAGGAAGATGGATGCTCGAAACGCTCGGCAAAAAATGGATCTCTTTGCCGATGCCGAAGAAGCCGAGACTGATCACGCGCTCCTCGCCGTAGAGCCAAAATTCCTCGAAGTACCAGCCCGCCGCGGTGAAGTCCGCGCGGCGGAACAGCGTGCCGCACGCGACGAAAGTGTAGTGCTGGCCCGCGACCGGTGCGTCAAATTGCGGGTTCCAATCCTGCGCGCCATCGCCGACGCGGAAGGCGAGGCAAGCTGCTTCCGGGTGCGCCTGCGCGTAGCTGACCGCAGTGCTCACGTCGCGCGGGGTGAAAAAAAAACTGTCGTCATCGTGGAAGACAACGAACTCGCCGCGGGCGGTCGCGACGAGAATGTTCCGCGCCGCGGGCAGCGAAATTGGACGCGCAGTCTTGATGCTCTTCACCTGCGGATATGCCTCGAGCAGCCAGCGGTGGATTTCGTCGGTCGGCGAATTGTCGAGCACGAGCACTTCGATTTGCGGGTAGTCCTGAGCGAGCGCGCTTTTGATTCCGCGCTCCAGCGCCGCGCGCCGCTGCCAGCCGACGAAGGTGACGGTGACGAGAGGCACGCTCATTTTCCGAGCGGCGGTTTGCGCGGCGGCACCAGGCGTCCGCCGGGCCGCGCCGAGAGGTGGCGCGCTTTTTTTACGAGGTAGCCGACGAGG
>JBBQJR010000395.1:0-2486 GCA_038326125.1 Chthoniobacterales bacterium | reverse complement strand
AAGCGCCTTCGCGCCCATCGCCCGCGCTGTCTCGATGATCGCCGGAATGGAAAGCGCCGAGTCGAGAAAGCTGAAATGGCTCTTCACGTTCAGCGGCACGAAGTCGCGCACGCGAGTGGCGGCAGGCGTGACGCGCTTTTGCACGGGCTTCCGCTCGATGTCGGCGCGGGCTTTGCCAGCGCGCTGTTTCAGCCACAGGTCATGCCCGCGCATGATCGAATGCTCGCCGCGCAAACGGTCGAGCACGCCGGCCAGGCGGCGCTCGTTTTCGCGTTTGCGGCTTTGCTCATCGAGGGCCAACTCGCTGCGGAAAATGCCGCCATAGATTCCTGTCAGCTTCATCGCCACCATGCGGATGCTCACGCGCCGCTCCCACGCTTTGCGCAGCAGCATCGGCAGCAGCGGATAGATGTCCTGCTCCAGATCGCCGGGTTCATCGAGGCTCGCCGCGCGCGACACGTCCTGCATGTCGTTGTAGCGGAGCTTCACCGTCACCGTGCGGAAACTCTTGCCGTCCTCGCGCACCTTCGCCGCGAGGCGGTCGGCGATGCTGCGGAGCTTGGCGAGGATGAAAGCGTCGTCGGTCACATCCTCCGCAAAGGTGTCCTGCTCGCCGTAGCTTTTCGCCTCCGGCCTGTCCGGCACGACGGGCCGCTCATCCACGCCATTCGCGAAGGAGCGGAGTTGCGGTGCGTAACTGCCGACGAGCAGCGAAAGCAGATCGGCGGGCGTGCCCGCGATTTGCTCGATGATCGCGAGGCCCGCCGTGTTCAGCACACCGGCGAGTTTCGGCCCGACGCCGGGCAGCCATTTGTTCGCGAGCGGCGCGAGAAAACTGCGCTCGTCGCCATAGGGCACTTCGAGAAAACACGCGGGCTTGCGCAGCTTCGAGGCGACTTGCGACACGAGTTTGTTTGCGGCGATGCCTTCCGAGACGACGATTTTCAAACTCTGCCGGATCGCACGGCGGATCGTCTCCGCGACTTCGCGCGGTGAATGTTTGTGCTGACCGCGCAGGTCGAAATAGCCTTCGTCGATGGACGCGATTTCCACCTCCGGCGTGAAGTCGTAGGCGTAGGAAAACATGAAGCGTGAGAAGCGTTCATACTTCTCGAAATCGCCCGGCAGCACGATGAGCCGCGGGCAGAGTTTGCGGGCACGGGCCGTGGGCATTGGCGTGTAGATGCCGAGCTTGCGCGCTTCGTAACTCGCGGAGGCGATGATGCCGCGCCGCTCGCCGCCGACCGCGACCGGCTTGCCTCTCAGCTTCGGATCGGCGGCCTGCTCAACGCTCGCAAAAAATGCGTCGGCGTCGAGATGCACGATCATCGGCGTCGGCGTGTGAAACGGAGCGGCAATTCCAACTGCTCCACGTAAGGACTGCGCGCGAGTCCGCACCAACGAAAGACGTGATGAACGAGGACGCGCAGCTTGTTCATGGCACCTACGGTTTCAGGACACGCAGGAGGGCGACTTGCACGCCTTGGATGACGAGTTCCTGTGCGGGAATGAGATTGGGGAAACGCGGATTTTCCGCCTTGAGGAAAGGTTTCCCGCGCTGGACGACGTAACGCTTGAGCGTCGTCTCGCCGTCGATGAGCGCCGCGACGACTTCACCATTTCGCGGCTCGCGAAATTCCAGCACCACGACATCGCCCGAAAGGATGCCCGCGCCGGTCATGGATTCACCGCGCACCTTCAACGCAAAGACGCGCGCCCCTTTGGGCAGTCGCAGCGTTTCCACATCCACGGAAATGCAGCCATCCGCCTGCTGGCGCTCATCGGCGGGAAACCCGGCCGGGATCGTGCCGTAAATCGGAATCTCGACCATCGGCAGGTCGCGATATTCCTCCGTGGGGACAAGCCCCCGCGCTTTGTTGGGCTCGCGGCGCAGGACGCCTTTGCTTTCCAGCGCGCGGAGGTGGTCGATCACCGTGGTCTGGCTGGCGAGGCCGAGATGTTCCTGAATCTCGCGAGTCGTGGGCGTGACGCCGCGCTTCTGGCGCGCAGTGCGGATGAAATCGAGAATTTCCTGTTGGCGGTCGGTGAGCATAGCGTTCGGGTGAACCCCGTTCATCTGAACGGTATGCACGATGCCTTCTGCCGACAAGTCAGGATTCTTCGAGCATGGCTTCGATGGTCCGCAAGACGTTTCCTTCCAGACGATTGTTGACGTAAATAAATGAGCCGCGCCTGCCCGCTTTCGCTTTCGCGATCAATTCGCGGCCAGCCGCCCGCGCGGCGGGATCGACCGCTTTCGTTTCCGCATACGGGCTGAATTCGGCCACGGCCTGCTCATACGTGCGACCGGGCGTGAGGAGGAAACGGGGCGCGCAAAAATCCGTGGTGACGCAATCGGGAAGCGCCATCTGCTCGCTCACGGGTGGCATTCGCGACCACGAGTTGAAGACATGCGCGACACCGTGCCCGCGCAGCATCGCGAAGTATTCCGGGTGGAGAAAATTGCGGTTGCGAAGCTCGACCGC
>JBBQJR010000394.1:0-2494 GCA_038326125.1 Chthoniobacterales bacterium | reverse complement strand
CGTGGATCCCGCGGCGCTGAAGCAAAAGGTGGAGGCGCATCGCAAGCAGGGCATCGCGCTCGATTGCTTCGGCATCGGCTGGGAGGGGCTGAACGACGACATGCTCGAACAGCTCTCGCGCAACGGCGACGGGCGCTACGGCTTCATCAATACGCCCGAGGAGGCCGCGACGAATTTCGCCGGGCAGCTCGCCGGTGCGCTGCGGGTCGCGGCGTCGGATGTGAAGGTGCAGGTGGAGTTCAATCCGAAGCGCGTCACGGCATACCGGCAGGTCGGCTACGCGAAGCATCAGCTCACGAAGGAGCAGTTCCGCGACAACAGCGTAGATGCCGCCGAACTCGCCGCCGCGGAATCCGGCAACGCGCTCTACGTCATCGAGGTGAACGCGCGCGGCGAAGGCGATCTCGCGACGGTGCGCGTGCGGTTCAAAGTGCCCGGCACTTCCGACTACCGCGAGCACGAGTGGCCCGTGCCCTTCACGCGCGCCGCAGCCCCGCTCGCGGAATCCAGCTCCACGCTGCGCCTCGCCGCGACCGCCGCCGCATTTGCCGAAATGCTCGCGGGAAGTCCGTTCGCCACGGAGGTCACGAGCGAACGTCTGCTGCAACTCGTGAACGGCCTGCCCGCAATCTACGGCGCCGACCCGCGACCGAAGAAACTCGAGTGGATGATCCGCCAGGCGAAGAGCCTCTCCGGGAGATGAGGAAAATGCGTCCGCACATTTCCAAACCCACGATGCGTTTGAGCGGATCGTCCGAAGCGGCGACGAAGTCGCCTGCCCACTGGGAGCGGCGACATTCCTGTCGCCGTCTTCGATTGCGCCGGAGGCGCACCAATCTCCGGCCACGCGGCGTGCCGGGCGTCGCCAGTCTCACCCGCCGCGTTTCCCCGAAGTGTGCGCCTCCGGCGCATGTGCGTGTCGGCGACAGGAATGTCGCCGCTCCCAGTGCGCGCCTCCAGCGTTCACGCGTTGCGCGAGATTCGACGACCGCAGGAGAGCGGCGTGTCTCGGGTAGGGCGGGCGTCCCGCCTGCCGTGTTCCGCGTCTCGCGGAACACACTCGAACGTCTTTGTGCGCGCCCACGTCGAGAGACGTCCGCCGGGTGCCACGCGGGCGCGCGGCACGGCAGGCGGGCCGCCCGCGCTACCCGATGCACACCGTCCCGCTTCATCGCGCATCCTCCATCACCATTTTATGAAACACATCCTCCTCAGCCTCATCGCCGCATTGCTCATGGCCGCGCCGCTCGTCGCGCAAACGGCGGAAATCAAAGATCCCGCGATCAGCGGCGGCGTTGCGGATGGCAAGTTGAAGCTGACCATCGAGGGCAATCTCGCAGGACAGCATGGCGAACCGGACAAGGTGATCTTCGCCACCTCGGTGCAGCATTCGATCAAAGTCACGCGCGACAAGCTCACGCACAGCCTCGCGGTGACGATCGACATTTTGCAGGGCGAGCCAAAGGAATTGCCGCTCACGATTTCCGGCGAGGGGGAGATTCGCACAGTCACCGGCGAGGCGTTGCAGGATTGGAGCATCCGGCGCGATGCGAACGGCGCACGCATGCTGATCCTGCGACCGAAGAAAGCGGAGAAGCCCGCTGCTGCGGATGCGGCGCAGGAGCCGGTGGGACGCCAGCGCTCCACGCAGTTTGCCGTCGTCGTCACCGCCGAACGTGAACTCAAGTCGTGGAAAAATCCGCTCGCGATTTTCTCGCTCACGCCGCCGCAGCCCGCGCTGTTCAACGGCTTCGTGCGCGTCGAGGTCACGCCGGACTTCGACATCCAGGCGGATGCTCCCGCGGGGCTGCTGCCGGTCGAGGCGAAGTTCATGCCGGAGGCAATGCGCGGCGCGCAAAAACCGGACGCACAAAACGCCGACGCGCCGGAGCCGCTCGCATTTCAGTTTCACGGCTCGGCCTACACGCTGCCGCTGCGCATCAGCGTCGCCGATCCCGAAACGCGGCAGGTCGTGCTGCGCGATTTCAAACTCACCGGCCAGCTCGCAGAGCAGAACGCCGCATTCACCCTCACCGCCACCGCGCACGTGACGAACCCCAAGGGCGGCACGCTGAATCTGCTCTCCGGCGGCATCGCGCTCACGGAACTCTCGCAGCATCCCGACTGGCGCATCACCTCGGGCGGCGGGCGCTTCACGCTCGTGTTCGACAAGCTGGGCGATTTTCCGATTGCGTTCAAATTCAACGCGGCGGTGCGGCAGAATGGTGGCTGGAACGCCGTGGATTTCCGAGTCGCGCCGAGCGCGCTGCAGCCGATCATTCTGCAAGGACTCGCGGCTGACACGCAGTTCAATTTCGCCGGCGCAGCACGACCGGAAAAAATGGGCAAGGATTTCGCGAGCTTCCTGCCGCCCGATGGCGCGGTGAAGCTCTCGTGGAAAACCGCCGCACCGGAAGCGGAAGGAAAACTTTTTTACGCCGCGGAAATGCTCTCGCAGCTCAGCGTCGGGCCGGGGCTGATGCGGCAGGTCGCG
>JBBQJR010000393.1:0-2523 GCA_038326125.1 Chthoniobacterales bacterium | reverse complement strand
CCGCTCTACCTGTTTTATTTTCTCGCCGAGTCGCCGCACATCGCCGCGTCGTGGACGAAATATCTCCCGCTGCGCGCGAGCGAATTCAAGGACGAGGTGGTCGCGTGCCTCATCGAGGTGAACAGCTACCTCATCGCGTTTTTCCGCGGCCAACTCGTCGTGAGCACGATCAACGGCATCGCCACCGGATTTTTCCTCGGCATCGTCGGGCTGGATTTCGGCATCCTGATTGGCCTCGGGCTCTGCGTGCTCGGCATCATCCCGTACATCGGCATCACGCTCTGCTGGATTCCCGCCGTCATCATTGCATCCGTGCAAGGCGGAAGCGGTGGAAGCTGGCTCGTGCCGCCGAGCGCCGCGTGGTGGGTGTTCCCGCTCGTGGTCACGGGCGTCTTCGTCGTCGTGCAGCAGGTGGATGGCCTTTTCGTCACGCCGAAAATCGTCGGCGAACGCGTCGGCCTTCATCCCGTCACCGTGATTTTTTCCGTCTTCCTGTGGTCGCTGCTGCTCGGCGGCTTGCTCGGCGCGATCCTCGCCGTCCCGCTCACCGCCGCGGCGAAAGTGCTGCTCAAGCGCTACGTCTGGGAGCGCACCACCGTGCCGCCGCTGGCGGAAAATCTCGTGCTCTCCACCGCAGAACCTCCCGACATCGCATGAACCCCACTCCCGCCCCAGTCCCCTCCGCCCCGCGCCCGCGCATCGTCGTGCCGCGCGTGAACAAGCGCGACATCCTCATCGGCGCGCTCATCGGCATCATCGCGCTCGGCTTCATTGCCGCCGCGATTTTCCAGTCGGCGAAAGCCCCCGGAAATTTGCTCAACGGCGTCGTCCGCGAACGTCTCGCGCCCGCCCCGCGCGAGACGCTCATGACCGTGAGCCGCAAAGGCGTGACCGAAAAAACCGCCGACACCGGCTACGCGCTGAAGGTCTGGGTGGAATCCGAAAAGCGCGCGTACGACGTGATGGTCGAGAAGGAACTCTGGGATCAAAAGAAGCCCGGCGACTCGTTGGAATTTCTGCGCCCGGCGAGCGAGCAGCACTGAGCACGGTGCGCCTCAGGCGGTCGTCACGCCCGCGAGGGAAGCGAGCGTCGCGCCCGCGCCGCCAGCCGGCACCCACCAAGTCCGATCACCCACGACGCCATCGCCGCTGAGTCCGTGCGCCGTCTGATATGCGCGCACCGCGGATTCCGTCTGCGGGCCGAAGTGTCCGTCCACCGTCCCGGGATCCGTCGCATCGCCGGGGGCGGCGGAGAATTTTGTCAGACCGTTCTGAAGCGCGCTGACCGCCGCGCCCGAGGCGTGCCGCGCGAGTCGCGGCGTGTTCGGATCCGGGGGCAGCGCCTGCCACGTCTGCGGGCCCACCGCGCCATCCGCGGTGAGCGCGTTGCCGCTTTGAAAATCCTTCACCGCCTGCACGGTTGGCGGGCCGAATGTGCCCGTGATTTCGGTGTAATCGAGGAGCTTGATCATCACGAGGAGGCGCTGCAGCCGCCGCACATCCTGCCCCGTCGAACCGCTGCTGAGAGTGGGACCATGATTCATAGAATGGGTGTTCTGGAAAAGTTCGAGTTGAACTGCGCTTGCCGAAGACTGACTAGATTCAGGCTTCCCGCCCGGACGCGGAGAGGCAAGCCGGAAAATGCGGATGCGGTTGGCGAAGGAATTGGCGTGGCATTTTCGATCGCCACGCAGCCGCCGCGCTTATTCGCGTGCCATTCCCGCGGGTGCGTCTATTTCTCCTCGCGCCCTTCACCCGACGCCCGCTTTTGAAACCTTTTCGCACCCTCGCTGAAACGCACACCGCGGATGGATCGCGCTTCACGCTGCACGAGCACGACGGCGAATATTTTCTAAAGCTCAACGGCCGCCAGCTCATGAGCACGACTTCGACCACGTCGGAATTGCAGCTCGCCGAACTGCCCTGCCGCCGCCTGCGCGGACATGCGAAACCTGCCGTGCTCATCGGCGGCCTCGGCCTCGGCTACAGCCTGCAGCGCGTGCTCGAAATCGTCGGCCCCGACGCCACCGTTCATGTCGCGGAACTGCTGCCCGAAGTTGCCGCGTGGAATCGCGAATTCCTCCGCCATGTGAACGGCAACCTCCTCGACGATCCGCGCGTGAAAGTGATCGTCAAGGATGTCTTCGACGTACTGCTCAATGCCCCGAAGCCGAGCTACGACGCCATCCTGCTCGACGTGGACAACGGCCCGACGTCGTTCGTGCAAAAAAAGAATGCGCGCATCTACGGCAGCCGCGGTTTTGGCCTCATCGCGCGCTCGTTGCGACCCGAGGGCGAGGTGGCATTTTGGTCCGCGTGCCCTGAGCCGCGCTTCGTCGAGGATCTCAAGCGTCACGGATTCAAAGCGTCGAGTTACCCTGCGAAAGCCCACGACCGTGCCAAGCGCGCCGCGCATGTGATTTACGTCGCGGAAGTCGCGCCGCTGCCGCCGCCCGACTCGACGCCGCCCGCGCCGAAAGTTCATGTGAAACCGTGGCGGAATCTTCCATCCAAGCGCGGCCC
>JBBQJR010000392.1:0-2559 GCA_038326125.1 Chthoniobacterales bacterium | reverse complement strand
GCTGCCCTTCTGCGGCTACAACATGGGCGACTATTTCCGGCACTGGATTTCCATGCAGCGCACGCTCACCTCCTCGCCGCGCGTGTTTCATGTGAACTGGTTCCGCAAGGGCGCGGATGGGAAATTTCTCTGGCCGGGCTTCAGCGAAAACATGCGCGTGCTGAAATGGATCGTGGACCGCGCGAACGGCCACGGCATGTCGAAGGAATCGCCCATCGGCTGGGTGCCGAACTACGCGGACATAGACTGGACCGGCCTGGATTTTTCCGAGGAGAAATTCAACGAGCTGCAGGAATTTGATCGAGCGGCGTGGCGGCAGGAAATCCTCTCGCACGAGGAGCTTTTCATCGATCTCAAAAGCCATCTCCCGAAGGAACTGATCTACGAACGCGAGCTGCTGATCTGCCGGATGTGATCGCGTGGCGCGAAGCTGAGAGGGCGTCTTAAAAAGTGGCCGTCGCGCGCGACGAAAGCAAAGCGGCAGAATCGCGCCAACATCTGGCCGACGAGAAAGCTTTCCCGTAAAATCGCGCCCGCCCGTTCGGAACCGGAAATTCTTCCAGGACTACAGTCTCATCACTGCGCCCGCCGGCAGCGGAGGCTCCGATTTGGCCGCGGGAAAAATCGTCTGCGAAATTTCGCGGATTGGCTGGGCAGCTTGGTGCTGCCGCGCGGTCGCGGGAAATCGAAATGCAGGCGTGACACGAGCACGCACCGTCTTACGCTCCCTCCGCGATCCTGCGCGGAAGTTGACGGTAATCATCGGCAAATGTCGGCCAACGCGCACGCCCCCATGAAGCCTGAAACCTGCCGAGTGCCCATCATCGCCGGCCAGCCGGACGAGCGTGCGGAGCGCGAGCGCTTCCGCCTGCTCGCCTCGCACAGCCGCGACATCATGATCTTTTTCCGCGCGGATGGCCGGATTGTGGACGCGACTGCGGCCGCCGCAGCGGCCTACGGCTACACGCGGGAGGAATTGCTGGCGGCGTCGCTGCGGGATTTGCGCAGCGAGGAAACGTGGGGGGAAATTCCCGCGCAAATCGCGCGCGCGGCGAGTGCGCCGTTCATTTTTGAAACGGTCCACCGCCGCAAAGACGGCTCGTGCTTTCCCGTCGAAGTGAGCTGGTCGTCGGCGGAGACCGATGGCGAGCGCGCGTTCCTGAGCATCGTGCGCGACATCTCGGAGCGGAAGGCGGCGGAGGAAAAGCTGCGCGCGAGTGAGGCGGAATTCCGGGCGATCTTCGAGCAGTCCGCCGTGGGCAAGGCGCAGTTGTGCGCGCAGACGGGGCGGTTTGTCCGCGTGAATCCGAAGTATTGCGAAGTGACCGGCTACTCCGCCGAAGAGCTGGGGGGAATGACGCCGCTGGACCTCGACTTCGCGGAGGATCGCGAGGCCGATGCCAAAGCGATTGGAACGTTGCTCCGCGGGGAGATTCCATTTTACGACGCCGAGAAACGCTACCGGCGGAAGGACGGGAAAACCATCTGGCTCCATGTGAATGCCACGCTGCTGCGCGATGCGGCGGGCCGGCCCGAGCGGACGATGGCGGTCATCCAGGACATCACCGCGCGCAAGGAGGCGGAGGCGGCGCTGCGGGTGAGCGAGGAATTCAACCGCACGGTGCTCGAGAGCAGCCCGGACTGCGTGAAGGTGCTCGACGGCGAAGGGCGGCTGAAATTCATAAACGCCAACGGGCGCTGCCTCATGGAAATGGACGACTTCGAGGCGATGCGCGATCAGCCGTGGATCAGCGTCTGGCCCGAGGCCGAGAGGCCCACGGTGCTGGCCGCGCTGGCACGGGCGAAAGGCGGCGAGGTCGCGCGTTTCCAGGCCTTCGCGCCGACGGCGAAAGGCACGCCGAAATGGTGGGACGTGATCGTCGCACCGTCGCGCACCGGCGAAGTGGGCGCCACGCAGTTGGTCTCCGTGTCGCGCGACATCACCGAGCAGCGGGAGGCGGAGCGGGAGTTGCGCGAGAGCGAGGAGCGGCTGCGCGCGCTCACCCTCGCGATGCCGCAGCTCGTGTGGACGTGCTCCCGCGATGGTGATTGCATTTTCCAAAGTCCGCAGTGGGAAGGCGTGACGGGCCAGGCCGCTGCCGTCTCGCTCGGCTTCGGTTGGCTGGAGATGGTGCATCCCGATGACCGCGAGCGCACCGCCGATGTGTGGGAAAAGGCGGTGACCGGGCGGCGGACCTACGAAGCCGACTACCGCCTGCGTTCGCGAGACGGGACGTACCGGTGGTTCCTCGCGCGCGCCGAGCCGATGGACGATCCCTCGGGCGAACCGCGGCACTGGATCGGCACCAGCACGGATATCGACGACGCGAAGCACACCGCGGAAAAACTGCTCCCCGCCGCCGAGGAAATCGCGCGCGCTTCGCGGGCGAAGGACGATTTCCTCGCCGCGCTCAGCCACGAATTGCGCACGCCTTTGACCCCCGTGCTGATGACGGCGACCGCGCTCGCGAACGATCCTTCGCTGCCCAAAGAAGCGCGCGACCAGCTCGCGATGATGCGCCGCAACATCGAACTCGAAGCGCGGCTCATTGACGACCT
>JBBQJR010000391.1:0-2564 GCA_038326125.1 Chthoniobacterales bacterium | reverse complement strand
CAACACCGCGGCTGGCAAGCCGGACAGCTACCTGCGCCCGGAATATGCGGGCGCGACCTGGGATCACGACCACGATCCGGCGACGCCCGAGCAGCCGTGGCCCGATGTCTACAAGCGCTTCGCGGAGGACGTGCAGCGCATCGACGATTGCGTGGGCGACATGCTCACGTTGCTGCGCGATTTGAAAATCGACAACGACACGCTGGTCATTTTCACCTCCGACAACGGACCAAGCCAGGAGTCGTATCTGCCCGAGAAATATGAGGCGGATTTTTTCAATTCGTTCGGCCCGTTCGACGGCATCAAGCGCGACTGCTGGGAAGGCGGCATTCGCGTCGGCGCGATCGCGCGCTGGCCGGGCGCGGTGCCCGCCGGTCGCGCGAGCGACGTGCCGTGCCAGGCTCACGACTGGCTGCCCACCTTCGCCGAACTCGCGGGCGTGCCCGTGCCCGCGCGCAGCGACGGCGTGTCGCTCGTGCCGACGCTGCGTAAGAGCGGGGAGCAGGCGTCGTCGCGCGTCTATGTCGAGTATTTCGTGAAGGGCAAGACGCCCGCCTATGGCCAGTTTCTTCCCGCGCATCGCGGACGGCAGCGGCAACAGATGCAGGCGTTGCGGCTCGGGGATTTCGTCGGCGTGCGCTACGCGGTGGCGAGCCACGCGGACTCGTTCGAGATTTACAATATCAAGAGCGATCCGCAGGAGGCGCACGACCTCGGGCGCAATACCGAGTACGCCGCGCTCCAGCAGGAGATGCACGACAGTGTGCTGCGCGTGCGCCGGCCCGATGCGAGCGCGCCGCGGCCCTACGACGCGGAACTCGTCCCCGCGCTGCCGGCGAGGAAACTCCCACCCGGCGTGGCTTGGCGCGCGTTTGAGATCGCCTCGCCGTGGGTGGCGAAGCTCGACGGGATGAAACCGACGTCGCAGGGCGTGCAGGCGTCGCTCGATCTTTCCCACGCGCCGCACGCCCGTGATTTTGCGATGTTCTTCACCGGCTTCATTGAGGTGCCCGCCGACGGCGAATACACCTTCGCGATGAAGACCGACACCGGCGCGCTGCTGCGCCTGCACGAAGCCACCGTGCTCGATTTCGACCGCAGCTTCTCCGCGAGCAGCGAAGTCACCGGCATGATCCGGCTGCAAAAAGGAGCGCATCCCTTCCGCCTCTACTACAACCACGGTGGCTCCGAACCGCCGCAGCTCTCACTGCGCTGGAGTCTTCCGGGCGAGGCCCTGGTGGAGGTTCCCGTGGCGGCGTTCTTTCTCGACGAAGCCGGGCGCGGCGTCAGTAAATGATCGGCCCTCTCTCCCCAACACCGTCAGACGCCCAACGTGATCTTTGCCTGGCTACTCCTGCTCATCCCGCTGTCGCTCGGGCTGCACTATTTCCTGCACCTCGGACCGCTCTGGACTTTCGCCACCGCCATCCTCGCCATCGTTCCGCTGGCGGAGTGGATTCGCCGCGCCACGGAGCAACTCGCGCATCGCGCCGGTCCGGCCATCGGCGGGTTGCTCAATGTTTCCTTCGGCAATGCCGCCGAACTGATCCTCGCGATTTTCGTCCTGATCAGCGGCAAACCGGATGTGGTGAAAGCACAGATCACCGGCTCGATCATCGGCAACGGTCTGCTCGGTCTTGGCCTCGCCATCGTCGTCGGGAGCTGGGGCCGCGAGCGGCAGACTTTCAAACGCGAACGCGCCGGATTGCTCTCCAGTCTGCTCATTCTCGCGATGATCGCGCTGCTACTGCCGGCGCTCTTCGACTATACCGAGCGCGGCCTCGCCGCCCCGGCCGACGCCACACGCCTCGACGAGCGGCTCAGCCTCGGCGTCGCCGTCGTGCTCATCCTCGTCTATGTCGCGAACCTCATCTACACGCTCTGCACGCACCGCGATGTCTTCGCTTTTCCGAGGGAGGAAAATGGCGCGTCGCGCGAGCAATCGTGGCCGATCTGGCAATCGCTCGCCGTGCTCGTCGCCGGCACCGCCTTCACCGCATGGGAGGCGGAACTCGTCTCCGGCGCGCTGGAAAAAAGCGCGGCGGCCCTCGGGCTCTCCGAATTTTTCCTGGGCGTGATTGTCCTCGCCATCGTCGGCAACGCCGCAGAATACGTCGCCGCCATTTACTTCGCCCGCAAAAACCAAATGGGCCTCGTGATGAGCATCACGGTCGGATCGACGATCCAAGTCGCGCTGCTCATTGCGCCGCTGCTCGTCCTTTTCTCGCATTTCATGGGCAAGCCGATGAATCTCGTCTTCGCAAATCCGCTCGAACTCATCGCCATCGCGGGCGTCACCTTCGCCGTCAATGCCATCGCCGCAGACGGCGAGACGACGTGGTTCGAAGGCGTGCTGCTGCTCGCGGTTTATGTGGTCCTTAGCATGGCGTTTTATCTTGTCAGATAAGTCGCGTGACGCCGAATCATAAACTCTCTTTCTTCTTTGCTCGCGGTCTTTGCCGATTCTTGTGCATTGGTCTTAATCCGAAGCTCCGCGCCTGACTCATTCCGACGGTACGGCGGCATGCACAACTTCTCCTTCGCTCGCCAATAACCCTCCCGCC
>JBBQJR010000390.1:0-2606 GCA_038326125.1 Chthoniobacterales bacterium | reverse complement strand
ATGAGCCGGAATTTATCCGCCGCCGCGATGGACACGAGCTCGCCGCTGCGCGTGACATTGTAGATGCGCCCGCCTTTTCCACCGACGCAGATCGGGCTGGAATAGTACGGCCCCTCGACACGCTCGCTCCAAATTTGCTCGCCGTCCGAAGCGCGCGCGCACGTCACCGTGCCGTTTTCCTTCCACAAAAAAAGGAGATCGCCCACGACGATCGGCGTCGGCACGTAGCCGCCGATGCGCACGATCTCGTAGGCCTTTGCCGGCTGCTTCGTTGCCGCGCCTTTGACGGCCTGAACTTCGCTCGAGGCCTGGCCCTGCCCGCACTGCGCGATGATCAAGCCGTCATTCGTGATCACGGGCGACGCGACGCAGCGGAGCGTGAAAATATTCGTGAGCGACCACAGCCGTTTGCCGTTCGCAGGGTCGAGGCCGACGAGGCCGTTTTCCGTCGTGAGACTGATGAGCTGCAGTCCCGCTTTCGTGCTGAGGAAGCACGGCGTCGCGATCGCGTGCTGCGGCTTGGAAATGTCCTGCCGCTCAAATTTGATTTCGTTTTTCCAAAGCTGCTTGCCGCTCGCCGTATCCCACGCCGCGATGAACGATCCCGGCTCATCCTGGCTGCTCTGCAAAATCACCTCGCCCTTTTCCACGATGGGCGAAGCGCCCGCGCCGTGCTGCGAAATGAACGGCCCGAGTTCTGCGGTCCACACGGGCTTGCCGTCCGCCTGCGCGAGCGCGATGAGCTGGCTTTTGTCCGGCCCCGCGATCCACACGAAGACGCGCTCCGCATCCACCGTGCAGGACGGGCTGGCGAAGCTGTTATCCGCGTGCTTGCGGAAAATCCCCGTCGCGTATTCGCGCTGCCACAAAATTTTCCCGTCCTTCGCGCTGACGCACGCAACGATCCGTTTCGCCTCCGCATCCGGCGATCCGGCCGGCGTGCAGGTCACAAAAATGCGGTCGCCCCAAATCACCGGCGACGAGTGCCCCGTGCCCGACAAAGTGCAGCGCCAGTTGATGTCCTTTTCCGTGAGCTGCTCGGGCAGCTTCGCCTGCGCGAGGCCCGAGCCGTTCGGCCCGCGGAAGCGCGTCCACTCCTGCGCCTGCGCGGTGAAAATGAGCGCGGCGAGCGCGGCGGGAAGTGCGAAACGGACGAGGGGAAAGCGCGGGTGCATCGTGCGCGGGTAGAGTCGCGCAAGCGCGGAGTCAAGCCAGCGGCGTCCGCTTGACTGCCTCTGCCGCGTCACTAGCGTGCGCCATGCTTCCGCAGCGCGATTCGATCCTGTCGCTCCTCGCCGACGAAGACTCCGACACCGCCGCGCTCGTGCAAAATCAGCTCGTCGCGCGCGGCCCGGAAGTGCTCGCCGACTTGCGCGATCTGCTCCCCGCCGCGAGCGGTCGCGCGGAACGGCGGCTGAAGGAAATCGTCGCCCAGATCGCGGGCGACGCGGCGGAGAAAAAGTTCGGCACCCTCTGCGCGGCGTTCGGCGATCGCGGCGACATCGAGGACGCCGCGTGGACCCTTGCCGCCATCGTCGCGCCGGGGGAGGATTTTTCCGTGCCGCGTCGGCTGCTCGACGAATGGGGCGCCACGCTCGCGCGCCGGCTTCTGGGCATGGAGACCGTGATCCAGCAGTGCGGCGAGCTGTCCGCATTGCTCGGCGGCGAGCTTCATTTCCGGGGCAACGAGGACGACTACTACGCTGAGGAAAATTCGCTGCTGCCGCGCGTGATCGAGAACCGCCGCGGCAACCCGATCACGCTCTGCCTCGCCTACATCGCCGTCGGCCATCGCGCGGGCCTGCCGGTGCAGGGCGTGGGGCTGCCGGGGCATTTTGTGGCGCGGGTCGGCGGCGTGTTCATCGATCCGTTTCACAGCGGCCGCCGGCTGCAGCTCGAGGATTGCCAGAAGCTGCTCGAGAGCCAGAACCTTGAATTGCAGCCGCATCATCTGCAGCCGTGCAAACCGCGCGTCATGCTCGCGCGGATGCTGAACAATCTGCTGCACGCCGCCGAGACCGGCGACCCGACCCTCGGCGAAAAATTGCACGGCTGGCTGCAAGTTCTCCAGCGCGCGACGGTGTGAGCGATGGCGCGGGGCGGAAATTCATGCGCGTCGAAATCATCAACACCGGTACCGAGCTCATGCTCGGCAGCACGCAGAATACGCACCTCGCCTTCCTCGCGCAGGCGCTGTTCCCGCTCGGGCTGCGCGTGCAGCGACAGGTGACGGTGCCGGATGGCGAGGCGATTCACGAAGCCGTGCGCGACACATTTGGCAAGGCCGACATCGTGCTCGTGACCGGCGGCCTCGGGCCGACGACGGACGATCTTACGCGCGACATCGTCGCGGATTTGCTCGGGCAGAAGCTCGAGCATGATGAGGAAATCTGGCTCGCGATTCAGGAGAGATTCGCGCGGCGGACGCTGAAGATGAGCGCGCGCGTGAAGTTGCAGGCGTTGCGTCCGCGCGAGGCGGCGGTGTTGTGGAATCCGCACGGCACCGCGCCGGGCCTGCACTTTCCCGCGATCGCCGAGCGCGGGACGCCGCACATTTTTCTCCTGCCCGGACCCCCGCGCGAACTCATGCCGATGGTGCGCGAAAA
>JBBQJR010000389.1:0-2624 GCA_038326125.1 Chthoniobacterales bacterium | reverse complement strand
CCCAAGGTGATTGACTGCCCAAATGCGGCCAGCGGCCGCGCGACGATTGATGGCGTGGCGAAGGACGGCATCGGCGTGAAAGTGAAAGCGCGCGTGACGGTGCGCACGAATCTGGATCGCTTCGTCGGCGGCGCGACGGAGGAAACGATCATCGCGCGCGTCGGCGAAGGCATCGTCACGAGCATCGGCTCGTCGGCGACCTACAAGGATGTGCTCGAAAATCCCGACCGCATTTCCAAGACCGTGCTCGCCAAGGGCCTCGACAGCGGCACGCAGTTTGAAATCCTTTCCATTGACATCGCCGACGTGGACGTGGGCGAAAACATCGGTGCAAAGCTCCAGGCCGAGCAGGCGGAGGCCGACAAGCGCACCGCGCAGGCCCGCGCCGAAGCGCAGCGCGCGCAGGCCGTCGCCACCGAGCAGGAGATGCACGCGCGCACGCAGGAGATGCGCGCAAAAGTCGTCGAGGCCGAGGCGCAGATTCCGCTCGCGATGGCGGATGCGTTTCGCAGCGGGAACATGGGCATCATGGACTACATGAAGATGAAAAACGTGCAGGCCGACACCTCGATGCGCGAGACCATCGCCGGCACTCCGCGCGGCACCGAAGGCGGAAAATGATCCCGCTCGCCATCATCGAGGGGAAAGTCATTTTCGTCCTCATCGCGCTCATCGTCGGCGCGATCAATGCGTGGCTTGAGAAAAAGAAAAAGGACTCGGCCGGCAATTCGCCACAGCCTCCCACCCCGCGCACGACCGCGCCGCGCACCGCCGAAAGCGAATCCGAGCAGGCGCGGCTCAACCGTTTTTTGCAGGCGCTCGGCGTGCCGCAGCAGCCGGCGAAAACACCGCCGACCCAGCGCGCTGCGCCTCAGCCCGCGAGGCCGCAGCCGGTCGTGCCTGCGGCCATCCGCCAGCGCGACAGCCGCGCGCAAGAACGCAAAGTGTTCGTGAAACCCGTGCAAAAAATTGCCCGACTGGTCCAGCCGGGCGCGATGGCGGCGGAAGAAATGCCGCGCGCCGTACGCATCGAGGAAGCCGCCACTTCCATCGAGCGAATCTCCGGAGAATTCAGCACGATGAATGTGCGCGTCGCGATGCCGCCGGTGCAGACTTTGGAAAATCCCGCGCACCTCGCGACCGCAAACGCCGGCACCACCGCTTTGATCGAACGCGGCGGCAATCCGCTCGTCGCATCGCTCCGCCGCACGCTCACGGATCCCACGGAAATCCGCGCCGCCTTTCTCGCCGCGGAACTGCTCGGCCCGCCGCGGGGATTGCAAAGGTAAGCCGTCACCAGTTCGCGATCCGCCCTACGACGAAAAGCATTCACGCGAATTTCGCCGCCCAAAAGAACCTGCGGTGAGTGTCGCGGCGGCGAGAGAATGATGCAAATCCGACGCCCGACTTTCGTAAATGCCTCCCGCACAGAGCAAAGGAAATACTTGTTCAAGGCTTAAATAACCTGAAGAGACCGCAAATAGGTCACAAGAGGCTTTAAAACAGAGACTTGGAAGATACCCGCCATCGGCCAAATAGCCGCCGGGCGCGGCGAGGGAACGAACCCCGAAGGCGTAGGGAAACCAGCCAACTCAAAAGAGTGGCAAGGCCGATGCCGGACATCTATTTCGCGATCGGAAGAGGTCATCGGGACCACCGCGGAGCGCTCGCGAGGGGGGCGCGAACATGCCGCGGAGAGCAGAGTGGGCGCGGTCAAGGCAGCCAAAGGATTTCTTTCGTGATCGAGTTGCACGCCCAGTCCACCACAAAGACGAACGCCTGTGCGCGCCCTTCATGTACTGGTTGAAGGCCGCGCCATAGATGCCATCGGTCGTGATCTCAAACAGCGTGCGGTAGCTGTGCGCCGGCGGCGCGCCCGTGGAAGAGTCGCTGGCGTCGGCGGCGGTCGGCGTGGTGACGAGCGAAAGCCGGCGCGCGGTCACGTTGCCGCTGGCATCGAAGGTCGCGCGCTGCTCGGCGTATTTCGTCGTCGATGGCGACACGAGGAATTTCCACCACCCGTCGGGAGAATCCGTCTCGTCGCAGACGACATCAATGTCGCCGCTGGAAAGCCCGTTCAGTGTGCCCTCTCTGATCAGCAGGACTACCTCGTGCGCAGTGTCATCCTTCCCGCCGTACCTCACTTCAAAAGGCTCGTAGGTCTTGCTTGTCAGCGCACTCCGCTTTTGCAGAGAGAAGGAAGTGCCGTCCGCCCCGATTTGGGGGGAAATGTCGCCGCCTGGCTGGGGCCAAATTGCCCGAATCGCAGCAGCAAGCTCTTGGCAGTAATCCAGAACATCGTCGCCTTGATCCGGATCACGTGGCGGTCTCACGCCGATCCCCCCTCGACGTAAAGCAGAGAAAGAACTCCCGATTTCGTGACAAATTTATCACAGCCGATCCAACGCGTTGTCCTTTCGTATTTGTCCCCCTTGCGCACGGACCGATCCGGCCCGCCAAGCCATTTATAAGCGGAAATGTAATTGAAGGAACCCACGGGCGGATTCTGAATTTTCCCCGAACCAGCTCCGACTTCCGACGGCCTTGCCAGATAAATGAGCGTCCGCGTGACGATCGGATAATAGATCGGGCACTCTTCAAAGTCGTTGGCTTTGAGTTCGGGT
>JBBQJR010000388.1:0-2644 GCA_038326125.1 Chthoniobacterales bacterium | reverse complement strand
GCCGCGTGCAAATGTGCGATGGCTGCCTCTGCCGCCGCGCTCGACGAAGCCGAGCTTGATGAGCAGCCCGCAAAGGTCGGCAAAGCTGATGTTGGCGTCGCCTCCCCCGCTCATCACTTTCTCGATAAGCTTGTCGAGCTTACTCATCAAAACTGCGCGAGGAAACGCTGGTCGCTGTTGGTGAAATAGCGGATGTCCGGCGTGCCGCTCATGATCATCGCGAGGCGATCGAGGCCGAAGCCGAAGGCGAAGCCGGTGTATTTCTCCGGATCGAATGCGCGGTCGCCGCGCTTGGTGTTGATGGCTTCGAGCACGGCGGGATCCACCATGCCGCAGCCGGCGATTTCCAGCCAGCGGTCGCCGGAGCCGAGCGCGCTGGTCTTGATGTCCACCTCGTAGCTCGGCTCGGTGAACGGGAAAAAGTGCGGGCGGAAGCGGAACTTCGCGTCGTTGCCGAAGAGCTCGCGGAAGAAAAACTCCAGCGTGCCCTTGAGGTCTGCGACGCTCACGCCTTCGTCCACATATAGCCCCTCCATTTGCGTGAACTGCGCGAGGTGCGTCGCATCAATTTCGTCGCGGCGATACGCGGCACCGGGCGCGATGATGCGGAGCGGCGGCGCGCTTTTTTCCATCGTGCGGATCTGCACGGTGCTCGTGTGCGTGCGCAGCAGCCGGCCATCGGAAAAATAAAACGTGTCCTGCTCGTTGCGCGCCGGATGATCGGCGGGCGTGTTCAGCGCGTCGAAGCAATGCCACTCCGTCTCAATGTCCGGCCCGTCGGCGAGCGCGAAGCCCATGCGGCGGAAAATCGCGATCGTGCGGTCGAGAAGCTGCGTGATCGGATGCAGCGTCCCCTTCCCCGCGAAGCCCGCGGGTGTGCCCGGCAGCGTCACATCCACGCCAGCAAACGCCGCTTTGTCCGCATCGCCTTGCAGCGCCGCCTTGCGCTCGTCGAGCGCCGCCGTCACCGCCGCGCGCACGTCGTTCAGCAGCTTTCCGATGCGCGGCTTGTCCTCCTTGCTCACGTCCTTCATCCCCTTGCTCAGTGCGGTCAGCGCGCCCTGTTGTCCGAGATACTTGATGCGCGCCTGCTCGACCGCGGCCTCGTCCGCAGCGGAGGCGATGGCGGCGACGGCTTCGGTGCAGAGTGCTTCGAGTGGTGCGTCCATGTCTGGAAAAATGAGTAGCGGAGATTGCCCATCAGCCGCGATGGCGCAAGGGCGGAAAAGCGCCCGCGCCGCGGCGGGCCGAACCCGGCGCGCGATCCGTTCTCCTGCCGCTTGCGGCGTCGCCGCGATTGGCGATGATAGCTGAAACTTTTTTTCAACGATGCCGATTTCCGACGATTCGCAACGACCACCCTCCACCTCCCCCGCGCCGCTGCGCGTGCCGCCGCCGCCGCGCGAAAGCGTGTGGAAGAAGGCGTTTGGCCCGGTGATTTTCATCGGCGCGCTGCTGCTGAAATTTGCGGCAAAAGTGAAATTTCTCCTGCTGCCGATCGTGAAATTTCTGCCGGTGATCCTGAAGACCGGCGGGACGATGATCCTCAGCATCGGCGCCTACGCACTCGTGTGGGGTTGGAAATACGCAGTGGGTTTTGTGCTCCTCATTTTCGTGCATGAGATGGGGCACGTCGTCGCGGCGCGGAAGTTCGGCGTGCCGGCGAGCGCGCCGATGTTCATCCCGTTCATGGGCGCATTCATCGCGCTGCGCGGACGGATGAAAAATGCGTACGAGGAGGCGGAGATCGGCATCGCGGGGCCGCTCTACGGATCGGCGGGCGCGGCGGTCTGCCATGCGGCGGGCATGGCGCTGGATATGCCGCTGCTCGTCGCGCTCGCGTGGAGCGGATATTTTCTGAACCTCTTCAACCTCGTCCCGGTCGGCCAGCTCGATGGCGGGCACGTCGCGCAGGCGCTGTGGCCGGGGATGTGGATCTTCGGCTACGCGATCCTGATCTGGATGGCGGTGACGCATCCGAATTTCATCATCTGGCTGCTGCTCGTGATGTCGCTCCCGCGGCTGCTGTCGCTCTTCCGCAAACGCACGGCCGAGGAGGTGGAGTTCTACACGATCACGCCGGCGCAGCGGTGGAAAATGGCGCTGATGTACTTTGGCCTCATCGCCGCGCTCGCGTTTCAGATGCAAAATGCGCAGGCCTTCCTCGCACCGTATCATCGGCAGTAGGCGCGGGCGTTTGTGGTCGCCGACGGAAGGAGGCGGGCATATTTTTCCGGCAGCGACTCGCATCAAGGACAGTCAGCCCGCCTCCTCCCGTCGGCGGCTACGCGGATAGCAAAAACCCCGGACGCCACGAGGGCATCCGGGGTTTGCGAAAAGGGTTGGAGCTTCTGATTACGCCGCTTTCGGCAGCGTCACGCCAGGCTTGTCGGCAAGAGCGGCCTTGGCTTTTTCCACGAGCACCTTGAAGGCGGCTTCGTCCTCGTAGGCGAGGCCGGAGATGACCTTGCGGTCGAGCGTGATTCCGGCGGCCTTGATGCCCTCCATGAATCGGCTGTACGTGAGGCCGTTCGCGCGTGCGGCGGCGTTGATGCGCTGGTTCCAGAGTTTGCCAAACATGCGCTTGCGCGTCTTGCGGTCGCGGAACGCCCAGTATTGGGCTTTCATCACGGCGTTCTTCGCG
>JBBQJR010000387.1:0-2653 GCA_038326125.1 Chthoniobacterales bacterium | reverse complement strand
CCATGAGCACGACCATCGCCATCGCCAACGAAACCCTCGCCCGCACGGGCATCGCCGCCACGCTGCCTGCGCCTGCGCCGCTCACCGACGCGGACCGCAAGCCACTCTCGAAAAATGAAACCGCCGCCGACCCTCCGACGTGGTGCCCGGGGTGCGGCGACTTCAGCGTGCTCGCGCTGTACTACAAGCTGATCGAGAAGCGGAAAATGGAGCATGAGAAAATCACGACCGTCGCCGGCAGCGGCTGCTCGTCACGCTTTCCGTATTTCGTGCAGGCGCACGGCGCGCATTTTATCCACGGACGCGCGCTGCCGTTTGCGAGCGGCATTTCGCTCTCGCGGCCGGACCTGCATGTGTTCGTCTTCGGCGGCGACGGCGACGCCTTTTCCATCGGCGGAAATCACTTCACGCACACGGCGCGCAAGAACGTGAAGCTGACTTACGTCGTGATGGACAACTTCGTCTATGGCCTCACGAAAAAGCAGACCTCGCCGACTTCGCCCATCGGCTTCAAGTCGAAGACCGACATCGGCGGCAGCACGGATCGCCCGGTGAATCCGATGAAGCAGGCGATCAGCGCGGGGGCCACCTTCGTCGCGCGCGGCACGGCGACGAATCTGCCGCATCTGCTCAAGCTCATGGAGGCCGCGATGGATCACGACGGCTTCTCGTTCATCGAATGCCTCAGCGAGTGCATCGAGTTTTTTCCCGGCGCCTTCGACGCCGCGATTCCGCGCAAGGGCGGCACCTTCCCTGAGATTCCCGCGGAGCATGATGTGACGGACGAATACGCCGCCTACAAACTCTGCGACGCGCCGTGGCCGGGGATGTTCGGCACCTTTTTCAAAGTGAACCGCCCGACGAAAAATGCGAACGAGGCGAAGCTGATCGGCGACGCGCGCGCGAAACTCACGGATGTTCCCGACTGGCAGATCTTGCAGAAAAATTTCGACCGGATGAAGTGAGCGCGCGACAAGAACTGAATTCTCCGGCCATTCCTCCGACTAACCACGAACACGCTCCCAATATGAAAGCCATCATTTCGATTTCACTCGCCCTCTGCACTGTCCTCACCGGCTGCCTCCCGCCGCCACCGCTGCGTCCCGCCTACGGGCCCGGCTACGGCGGCTACGGCTACGGCGGCTACGGCGGCTACGGTTACGGCGGCTACGGCTCCGGCTATTACAATCGCCGCTATCCGTACCGCCCGGCCGTGGATCCGTTGTATGCGCCGGGCGTGCGTCGGCCGTATCGGCCGGGATTTGCTGCCGGGCCCGGCGGACCAATTGTCGGGACGCGTCGCGTCGGTCCAGTGGGACGTCCGGGCGTTGCGGTTGGGCGTTCTGGCGGGGGCGGGATTCGTCCCGGAACCGCAGGCGTTCGTCCCGGTGGCGCGCGCGGCGGTGCTGCGCGTCCCGGCCAAGCAGCCCCCGGCGCGGCGAAGCCTGCGCCCGGCAAGCCCGGCCAGCGCCAAGGCCAGGGCCAGGGTGGTGTGCCGCCCGTTTAGCGCACGAATTGCACCGCGGCGCTTGAGCCGCGCGGGAGATTCGGCATGAATGCAGACTACTCCGCCATGCCCATGCATCCCCTGCGCCTGCCGCTGCGTCCTCTTAAAAATTTCACGAACCGCGTTCGCGCGCTCGCGTTGCTCGCGCTCTTCGGCTTCGTCGCGACGGGCCACGCTGCGCCGAAAGTGGACAAGCCTGCGAAAGTCAAAAAGCCCGCGGAGCCCTCGCCGTGGGCCGCGTGGGTCGAGCCGGACTTCCCGTTTTTTTCCTCGGTGCTCGATGCGCGCCACACCGGGATTGCGGCGGACAATCTCACGCCGCGCGGCATCGTGCTGAATCTCGGCCACGACTGCTGGGCGTGCTTCGACACGGACCTGCTGCGCATCGCCGCCGTCTGGCGCGGGCCGGGTGTCACCGAGAAAGCGCTCGCGCCCGGATCGTATCACGACTCGAGCCGCAAGACGCCGGGCGGACAATTTCCCGCGCCGCAGCCGGACGGAAAATTGTGGCTCTCGAACGGCATCTATCCCGGCTGGCAGAGCGGCGAGCGCGCCGTGCTCGAAGACCCGCGCGAGCCCGCGCCGACGCCCACGGAAGTCGGCCGCGGACCATTGCCGGCGGAGATGGGGAAATTCACCGCGGTGCGACTCGTCGAAGGTGGCGTGGTGCTCGAATACACCGTGGCCGGAGCGAGCGTGCGCGAGTGGAGCACAGTCTCCGAGCATGACGGGCAGCCCGTGATCGAGCGGCACATCGAAGTCGGCGCGAGCGCGAAGCCGCTGCTGCTCATCGCCGGCGCGAAGAACAACGGCGCGGTCGAGGAAGTCGTCGCGTCGCTCACGCTTTGCACGCCGCACGCGCAGCACACGGCGGACATGGTGGAGGACCCGGCGATGTGGATCATCCGCGTGCCCGCGCACGATCGGCCCGCGCTGTTCTGCCTCACGATCGCGGACGCTGCGCAAGCGCCGGTGGTGAGGCCGCGCGAGATTCCGCGCGCCGCGCCCGCGCGCCGCTGGCCGCAGGAGGTCGTGAGCAACATTAAAATTTCCGCCGCGAAGGATGCCTACGTCGTGGACGACATCGCGCTGCCGCTCGACAACCCGTGGAAGCGCGACGTGCGCCTCGGCGACATTCAGTTTTTG
>JBBQJR010000386.1:0-2662 GCA_038326125.1 Chthoniobacterales bacterium | reverse complement strand
CTCCGACTGCCCTGAGATGCTGATTCTATCAGCATCCCAAGGTGGTCGGGCCGGCGGGATTCGAACCCGCGACCTCTTGAACCCCATTCAAGCGTTCTACCAAGCTGAACTACGGCCCGATTCCAGCGGGCGCGGAACGTGCGCGGTCGCCGGGTGCTTGGCAAGGGGGATCTGCGCGCTACCTTCCGGCGATGTGGAAAATTTTTGCCGTGGTGCTTTTTGGTTTCGCGATCGCTTCTGCGCAGGACGCCGACGAGTGGGAGCCGTTTCGCAGGACGCATCTTTTTGACGCGATGTCTCCGCTCTGGATCGCGCCGGAGATGCAGCGCGAGACGGTCGGTGCATTCTCGGCCCGGCTGCTCGAAAGCGCGCGGCAGGGCGAGGCGAAGGCGATGGCGACACTCGGCCGCGTTTTCTACGTGCGCGGTGACACCGGGCGCGCGGGCGAGTGGCTCGCGAAGGCGGCGGAAGCCGGCCACGGCGGAGCGCAGCTCGATCTGGGCGCGCTCTGCGCGCAGGGCGTGGGGCGGCCGCAGGATTTCGTGGAGGCGTACAAATGGATTTGGCTGGCGACGTGGGAGGATGCGCCTGGTGCGGACGCGGCGTTGCGCGAGATTTCACAGAAGCTGAACGGCGCACAAATCCTCGAAGGCGTGCAGCGGGCAGCGCGTTTTCAAGCCGCGCATGAAAAGTCGGTGAAGGCGGCGGCGGCAGGTCGCTAGCCGCGGCGCTCGCGCAGCATCTGCGCGTAGTGCGCGCGTTTCCGCCAGGCCCACGCGGAGAGGATGATCGCCGAGACAAAAAGTGCGAGCATCCCCCCGAGCGAAGCCCACCACACGGCGGCGAGCATCGGTTGTTTTTCCAGCGAAATTTTCGCCTCCAGCGAACTCGCGATCGTGTGAAATCCGCGCCGTGCGGCGAAATATCCGGCAACGGCACCGGCGAGCGAGACGACGGCCATGAGCCCCACGAGACCCGGGATCACGCGGCGGAAAAATGCCGCCTTCAGCGCGGGCTGCGGACCGAAATTGGCGGCGATGCCGAGCGCGAGGCCGGCGCAGACTGCTGGCACGAGGAGATCGAGCGCGCCCCAAATCGCGCCGAGCGCGAGCGGAGGCCAGTGCTCGAACGACGGCGGACGCCCGAGCATGAAGGCCTCCGGGCATAGCGTTGCGGAGATGGCACCGAGGGCGGCACCGTAGCCGCAGAGTGCCGCCAGACACATCAGCACGAGCTTCGCGATTTCCATGGCGCGCACATTTTCGCAGGCGCGCGGCGCTGTCGAGCATCGCATGGCCGGTTGAAAATTGCGGCGCGTCCTGTTTTGCTCGCGCCCATGCCAGCACCCGCGCCCATTTCTCCAGACGAAGCCACGCGTCTTTCCCACGAAGTGATCCGCCGCGCGAAATTCCCGATGCTCGCCACGGTGGACGACGCGGGACAACCGCGCGTGCGACCGGTGTCGCCCGTGCGCGTGGATGGTTTCACGATATTCGTCGCGAATCTCCGCAGCTACGGAAAGACGCGCGAACTCGCCGCGAATCCGCGTTGTGAATTGTGCTATCTCGACGAGCATCACGATCAGGTGCGGATCACCGGCACGGCGCACATCGAGGCGGACGCCGCGATGCTTCTCGCCATTTGGGAGAGCAATCCGCTGCTGCGCCGCTACCTCGGCACGCCGGAAAATCCCGAGCTGATCATCTATCGCATTGAGCCGACGCGCGTCCGATTCATGCGCGAATGGGCGCTCGAATATGTCGAGGTTCCGGTGGGTGCAATGCAGTGAGGTGCGGAAATTTCTACACTTGCCCGGTGTGAAAAACGGTTTTACGTCTCCTGCTATGGGCACACTAACCAAAAGGGAAATCGTTCTGAACATCAGCAACGAAACAGGGCTGGTGCAACATGAGGTGTTCGACGTTGTGCAAAAAACGCTCGACCAAATCATCGAAGCGCTCGCCAAGGGTGACAACATCGAGCTGCGCAATTTCGGCGTCTTCGAGGTGAAGCTCACTAAGCCGCGCGTCGGCCGGAATCCGAATCAGCCGGGGAGCAGCTTCGTGATTCCGGCGCGCGCGACGGTGAAATTCAAGTCCGGCAAAGTCATGAAGCAGCGGGTCGTGCAACTCACGGCGAAGTTGAAGGCAGACGCGGACGCGCCGTAGGACTGGGAGCGGCGACATCTGTGTCGCCGAGCTCCATTTCGCAGAGCACGACAACTCGGCGGAAGCTCGGTGCGTCGCTCGGCTCAGAAGGCATGCGTTCCATCCGCGATCGAAAGCGGCGACAGGATGTCGGCGCTCTCACGGGCGCAAAATTTTTCCCACCCGGTTGCCAAAGCGCCCGGCACGCACCACATTGCGCGCCCTTTTTTTCCGATGCCCAAAAAACGCCCTGCGCTCACCGTCGTTCCCAGCTCTGCGTGCATCGAAGTGCGCGGGGCGCGGCAGAACAATCTGAAGGGCTTCGATCTCGATCTGCCGCTGGGCAAACTGATCGTCGTCACCGGGCCGAGCGGCAGCGGGAAGTCGTCGCTCGCCTTTGACACGATCTACGCGGAAGGTCAGCGGCGCTACGTCGAGACGTTCTCGCCGTACACGCGGCAGTTTCTCGATCGCATTGACAAGCCGCGCGTGGATGAAATCCGCGGCATCCCGCC
>JBBQJR010000385.1:0-2673 GCA_038326125.1 Chthoniobacterales bacterium | reverse complement strand
CAGCTTCGTGCGAAAGGGCGCGACGAGCGGGAAATCGAGGAGATGGCGAATCGCGTTGCGCCGATTTTTCGGGAGGCGGGCGTGCCGTTCATCATCAACGATCATCCCGAGCTCGTGCCGAGCGTCGGTGCGGATGGCGCGCACGTCGGGCAGGATGATTTTTCGGTGGAGGATGCGCGCTGGCGTGCGGGCCGCGCGCTGGCAGGCGAAGTGCCGCGGCCGATCATCGGGAAGAGCACGCACGCGGTGGAGCAGGCCGTCGCAGCGGCGGCGGAAGGGGCGGACTACATCGGCTTCGGCCCGCTTTTTCCGACGCCGACGAAGGCCGGGCGGCCAGCCATCGGGCTCGCGGACATCGCGCGGGTGCATGAACTCGTGAGCATTCCGATTTTTTGCATCGGCGGCGTGAAGCTGGAGAATCTCGACGCGGTGATCGCCGCGGGCGCGCGGCGTGTCGTGATCGTGAGTGGAATCCTGCAGGCGCGCGATGTCGCCGCGTATTGCCGCGAGGTAAATGCGCGGCTGGACGCGCTGCCGCGGACTGTGTAACTCGTCCGCCCTTCGCGGGCGAAGTTCGTCTCCCGCGTGAATCCCACATTCAAAATTCCCCATCTCGCCATGTCCGTTTTCGTCGTTGGTTCCATCGCGCTCGATACCGTCAAAACTCCGTTTGAGGAGCACGCCGATTTGCTCGGCGGCTCGGCGAGTTATGCGGCGGTGGGCGCGTCCTTTTTCTCGCCGGTGAACATGGTCGGCGTGGTCGGCGATGATTTTCCCGAGGAGCATGTGGATTTTTTCAAGGCGCGGAAAATTGATGTCACGGGCCTGCAGATCGTGCCGGGCAAGACGTTCCGCTGGTCGGGCGAATACATGCTGGACATGAACGTGCGCGAGACGCGCAGCGTGCAACTGAACGTCTTCGAGCACTTCAATCCCGTCCTGCCGGCGGCATACACGAAGCCCGCGGTGGCGCTGCTGGCGAATATCGGGCCGAATTTGCAGAACCACGTGCTGGACCAAATGGAGCGCCCGAAGTTCGTCATCGCGGACACGATGGACCTTTGGATCAACATCGCGATCGACGAGCTGAAGCGGCTGCTGAAGCGCGTGGACATGCTCATTTTGAACGACAGCGAGGCACGCCTGCTCACGCAGCAGACTTCGCTGATCAAGGCGGGGCAGCAGATTCAGGCGATGGGGCCGCGGTTCGTCGCGTTGAAGAAGGGCGAGCACGGCTGCCTGCTCTTTGGCGAGAAAGGCGAATTCTTTTCCTGCTCCGCGTACCCGCTCGAGGATGTGCATGATCCCACCGGTGCGGGCGACACTTTTGCCGGCGGTCTCGCGGGCCATCTCGCGGCAAACACGAACGGCGAGGTGACGTTCGCCGCGCTGCGCAAGGCGGTGGTCTTCGGTAGCGTGCTCGCGAGCTACAATGTCGAGCAGTTCAGCCTTGAACGGATGCGCTCGCTGACGGAGGCGGACATCACGGCGCGCTACGAGAGCTTCAAGCTGTTCAGCCACTTCGAGGTCATCGAGGACTGAAAAATCGTGCGCCGCCCGCGGCGCACGGCGCACGGCGAACCAGGCTCAGCCGTGATCAGGCATCGGGCGGGTCACATTGCCGAAAAGGCCACCGACGCGGTCGGTGGTGATCTCGACGCGGGTGCCGGGGCGGACCTGATCGAAAAGCTCGACGACGTCGCGCGATTTCATGCGGATGCAGCCCCAGCTCACTGGTCGGCCGATGTTGCGCTCATCCGGCGTGCCGTGGATGAAAATGCCGCGGCCTGAGGCGAGGGAGTTTTGCTTTTCCAAGCCGCGCAGGCAAAGGATGCGCGTGACGATCGGGTCGCGTCCGGGCGCGTTTGGCGGGCAAATTTCGCCGGTGGGGCGGCAGTGGTGGAAGACGGTGCCGGACTCTGCGCCCTGGCCGATTTTAGCGGCGACCGCAAGCTGGCCGGTCGGCGTGGCGTAGCTCCAGCGCGTGTCGCCGAGACCGAATTTGGAAGTCGAAACGCGGTAGGCCGCGACCTTGTGACCCTCGGTGTCGAAAACGTAGAGCTTCTGCTCGGGGACGCTGACGACGAGCGACGAAATTTCCGCCGAGAAGGCCGACTGGAAAACCAGGAAGGCCTGAAGAGCGAGGAGGATCGCGAGGAGGACGCGGACGCTCATTTTTCGCAACTCCGGATGATGACGCTGGGCGAGCGGATCATGATTTTTTTCAGGCCGAGAGGACTTCGCCGGTGTCGCGCCACGGGGCGCGGAGTTGCGGGAACCACTGGCCGAAGGAGCACAGCGCCACGTAGGTGAAGCCGCACGCGAAGAGCGAGAGGAAGGGGATGGCGAGCCAGTTCCGGGCGGCGACCTCGTGCGCGAAGAAATAGATGAAGTAGGCGGCAAAGCCGATTTCGACGAAGGGCAGGAGGTTTTTCGCGACCGAGTATTTCGATTTTTTCCACGCCTGCGTTTTCGTCTGGATGCCGTATTTCGGCGTGCGCGTGAATTCGCCGGTGACGCCGAACATGCCCTGAATGACGGCCCACGCATTGTTCACCGCGAGCCCGATGGTGAGCGCAAGCAGGGCCGGAAGATAGAGGACTTCGCGCCACCATGAGCGGGGGTAAAGTTCGCGCTGCGAGACGATGTAAAAGACGATCGCGGGGAGCGAGC
>JBBQJR010000384.1:0-2710 GCA_038326125.1 Chthoniobacterales bacterium | reverse complement strand
GCATCATCGTGGGCTGGTTTGCGACCCCGACGCGGCGCAGATGTTTGTCCGGATCAAAGCCCGGGCTGTACGCGCCTTCGAAGCGTTTCAGAAAAGCCGCGCGGTCGCCGCCGTGGCGGATGTAGTTGCAGACAAAATCGGTATCATCCAGCGAGAGGACGACGAGGTAGTGGCCCTTGCTCTCATGCACCGCGCGGCTCGCGGTGGCGCGCGTTTCCTCGTGCGAGGCCTTGCCGTGGATGATGCTCGTCATGTCCTCGGCGGCATTTTGCTTCACGCGCTTCCACACGCTCATCACGTCGCCGCAAGTCGTGTCCACGATCTGCACGCCGCGCTCTTTCAGCCGCGCGAGGGTCGTCACGCTCGTGCCGAAGGCGGGCACGATCACGACATCCTCGGGGCCGATGTCGTCCACGTTCGCCTCGCCCTTGTTGTCCAAAATATTCACCACGCCCATGTCGGCGATCTGCCGGTTCACCTCGGGGTTGTGGATGATTTCGCCGAGGATGAAAACGCGCTTGTCGGCGAAAACTTTCCGCGCCGCGTAAGCGAGATCGATGGCGCGTTCGACGCCGTAGCAAAAGCCGAACTGCTTCGCGAGATGCACCGTCACGCCGTCCACGGTGAGCGTGCCGCCGCTGGCGCGGATGCGCTCGACGACCGCGCTGCGGTAGTGCGACTCGACCTGCGACTGCACGGCGGCCATGACGTCGGGCGTGCGGAGGTTGACGCGTTTGGCGGGTGCGGGCGCTGGCGTGGTCGTGGACATCGGAAGGGGAGCGTAGCGGCGGTTTGGAAAAAGGAAAGGCGTCCGCAACCCCCGTCGCGGACGCCTTTGCAAATGAATCGCGAAATGCGGCTACTCTTTCACGAGCAGCGGGCCCGCGGGATCCTTAAACCACGCGGCGGAGAGCATGTACGAACGCGGCGGATCGGGGTCGCGCGATTGGTCGAGCTTGCGGACGGATTTGCCGTACGTGGCGTCCTCCGGCTGCGAGGAGGCGATGTCCACGGGAGTGCCGATTTTCACGAGGGCGAAAAAGCGCGCCGCGGCCTCGCGATGCATGCGGATGCAGCCATGCGTGCGGGGATTCGGGTGAACGAAGCCCTCGTGAAATCCGTAGGCGGATTTCCAAGAGCACCAGTAGGCCATCGGGTAGCCGGCATCCGGCTCGCTCGCGCGGCGCTTGGTCTTGTTCTTTTCGATGATGGTGTAGTGGCCCGATCCGGTCGCGCCGTGGGCACCGACGCAGCCCTGCACGGCCATGAGCATGCGGCTGCCTTCCATCACGTAGATGTTCTGCGTGGACGTGGAGACTTTCACACGCACCGCGGAGGGATTGTGCGGCGCGAGCGCGCGGACGGAGTAGGAACTGCCGGTGCTCGCGCAACTCGCGAGGAACGCGATGCCGGCAAAGGCGAGGATGGATTTGAGAAGGTTTTTCATGCGGCGCGGAGGAAAAATGGAAACGGCGCGAATGTCAAACGCCGTCGGCGCGCGCGTGCGATTCGGTGCGCAGCTTGTCGAAGGCATCCCATTCGTTTGCGTAAAAGGGATACTCGGTCGTGGTGCCGTGCGGCTTGTGGCGAAAGTGTTTGTACGGCCACAGCCAAAGGCCGGGTTCGCGGAGCAGGCCCGGCTCGAAATGATCCCAGCACGCTTGCGCGATTTCGCGGAGCGTCGCGCCGGGCGGAGGCTCGAGCACGCTCACGCGCGCGTCGCACGACCCGTCGCGATTCGAATACGTGTCCACACAGGCGACGATCGCATTCGCGCGCTGCGCGAGCACCGCGTGAAGAATGCTGGCGCTCATTTCCAAGCCGAACGCGCGCACGATGGTCGCGGCCTGCGAGGGCGGCACGCTGAGGTCGCAGAGGAAGGCCGCGCGCCCGCCGCGCTTCACCGCGCGCAACATGCGCAGCATGGAATTTTCCTGCGGGATGATCGTCTGGCCCGTCACCTCGCGCAGATGCTTGAAGATGGCCTCGAGTCCGGGATTCTTAAACTGCTCCGCGACGGCGATCGCGCCGGGCCCGCCGAAGCTGCACGAGAGACTCGACCATTCCCAGTTCGCCGCGTGCAGCGAGACGTAGATGATGCCGCGTTTTTCGCGCGCCGCGCGCTCGTTCAGCGCGTCCCAGCCGTGGATGCGGAGGAAGTGGCGATTTTCCGCGCGGGCGAGCGCGGGGGACCAGAAAAGATCCACCATCGTGCGCGCGAAATTGCGGTAGCTCTCGTGGACGATCTCGCGGCGCTCCGTGTCGGTGAGCGACGGGCCGAGCGCGCAGCGCACATTTTCCAGCGCGACTCTGCAACCGCGCTGATCGAAATAGAATGCGACGGTGCCGAGACCGTTCGCGAGGTGGACGCAGCTCCGCCGCGTGAGATGCGGCACCCACCACGCGAGCAGCCGGCAGAGCGCGGCCTCGATGGCGTGGCGGATTTTTTTGGCGGAAAACATGCGCGTGTCCCGAGGGAATAACAGTGCTCAGCGCTCAGTGCTCAGTGCTCTGAAATCGGAGGCCAGCCGGAAGTGTGTGGAGGGTGCTCGCAAGGTTTCGCGCGAGTGAATACTGAGAACTGAGAACTGAGAACTGAGAACTGATCCGCATGGACACCGCCGACCTCCTCGCCATCGCGCGCCGCATCCTCGCGCAGCCGACCGCGCCCTTTCACGAGGACGCCGTGCGCCGCGAAATCCGCGCGCTG
>JBBQJR010000383.1:0-2715 GCA_038326125.1 Chthoniobacterales bacterium | reverse complement strand
CGCTCCGTGGCCGAGTTCACCTGCATGCCGAAGTAGCCGCGCGCGAATCCGCACGCCATGTAGTAGGTGGCCACGGGGTCTTCGACGCCGGTGACTTCGTTGTAAAACCACTCGACCGCGGCGTCCTTCGGCAGCGGGTAGAAAAGGTGGACGGACGCGGCATTGCGCCGCGGGTCGGTGTTGAAGTGCGCATCCGCCGTCGCGGACCCGTCGAGCACGAGCGTGTCTATGTCACCATTCGCGGTGCCGGCGGAGTTCGCGGAGGAAAGTTCAAAGCGCACGTAGCCGAGTTTCGCGATCGCGTAGCTGCCGAAAGAAACCGTGAGCGGCTCAGCGCCGCCTTTCGCCACAGCGTCGCGCGACTGACCTTCGACCGTGAGCCGCAGATTGGACGATTTTCCCGCAGGGAGTCGCAAGACGAGCGAGGCGTCGAGCTTCCCGGCAGTTTTGATTTCGCCGAACCACAAAATTTTCTGCACCGGCCCTTTCCAATCGGCGATGCCGTCCTTGCTGATCTTCGCACCACCCTCCCACGGGTCGCCGTACGCGGTGGATGCCGGGATGCGTATTTCCGCAAGCGAGGAAGTGATGGTAACGAAGAGCACGAGGGCGAGAGCGATGATGGATTTCATGTTGGCGAGGATGGTTGCGGACATTCGTAGGAGCGGCGGTGCGCGGGTGTCGAGTGGCAGAGATGTCATCGGCATTTCGAAGCGTGTGCTTGCCTGCGCGCGGGACCGCGCCTCACATTGCGCGCATGAGACTACGGCTTTTTCTCCTCAGCCTGTTCTGTTTTGCGGTGACGGTGCGCGGGGAGGATTTCGAGGCGCGCAGTTTCCCCGCGCCGGGAGGCGGGACGTTGCCGTACCGCCTGCTCGTGCCGGCAAAAATCGAGCCGGACAAAAAATATCCGCTCGTCGTTTTCCTCCATGGCGCGGGCGAGCGCGGCACCGACAATGCGCTCCAGCTCAAATTCGGCGCGAAAGCTTTTGCGAAGCCGGACGTGCGCGAGAAATTCCCTTGCTTCGTCTTCGCGCCGCAATGCCCGAAGGACAAAAAATGGGTGGAGATGGATTGGGGCGGCACGACCGGCACCGCACCGGCGGACCCCGGCCCGATGGAGAAGCTCGTGCTCGGCGCGATGGATGCGCTCGCGCAGGAATTGCCCGTGGATGCGGATCGCATTTATGTCACCGGCCTCTCGATGGGCGGCTTCGGCACATGGGATTTGATCACGCGGCATCCGGAAAAATTTGCGGCCGCCGTGGCCGTCTGCGGCGGCGGCGACAAGACGAAAGCCGCGGCCGCGAAAGCCGTGCCCGTGTGGGCCTTTCACGGTCTCGAAGACAAAGTCGTGCTGCCCGTGCGCTCGCAGGAAATGGTCGCCGCTTTACGCGCCGCGGGCGGCACCGCTGCCCTCACAGAATATCCCGGTGCCGCGCACGACTCGTGGACCTTCGCCTACTCGGAGGCGAATTTGCTGCCGTGGCTTTTCGCGCAACGCCGCGGCCAGCCCGCGCACAACATGGCGCTCGCCGCCAGCCAGTACACCGCGCTCGCGATGCCGCCGGAAAATGTGTTCCCCGGTGCCGGGCCGCTGCAGCTCGCCCCGTGGTTTCAAAAATTGTGGATGGTGCGCCGCACCGAATTTTCCTGGAATAAGGAACGGGAGCAGCGCCCCGTGGTGTTCTTTGGCGACAGCATCACGCAGGGCTGGACGACGCTCGCGAAGGATTTTCCAAATTTGTTTGTCGTGAACCGCGGCATCAGCGGCGACACCTCGCGCGGGCTGCGCTACCGGCTGAAGGAGGACGTCCTCGACCTGCATCCGCGCGGCGTGAGCGTGCTCATCGGCACGAACGATCTCGCGCTCGGCGGCTCGCCTGCACAGGTGATTGACAATTTGCGCGCCATCGTCGCGGAGCTCGAAAAGCAAAACCGCAACGTGCGCATCGTCGTGAATCTCGTGATGCCGCGCGGGCCGAAACCGGACATGCCCGACCTTTTCCCGAAGAAAATCCGGGAGCTGAACGCGATGATCCGGGACTTTGCGAAAAAGAACGGACGCATCGCCGTATGCGATACGTGGAGCATTTTCGACGACGGCAAGGGCTTCTGCAAAAGGGACGAATTCCCCGACATGCTCCACCCGAACAAGGTCGGCTACGCGAAGTGGAAAGCCGCGCTCGACGAGGTTTTTGCGGAGTGGAAACTGTGAGAGGGTGCAAAAAAGTGTCGCATCTCCGAAAATAGCCCAGCGCATCAGTGCGGGGTGAGAGCTGGCAGAATGTAACAAGTCCCGGAAGGACGGCAGAACCCGATGGTGCATGAGGTTTCTTTCGTCCCTGTGGGACTATTGTCCTTTCATCAACAGTCGCAGCACTGAAGTGCTGGTCTGTTTTCGGCGCGCACCATTTTGGCGGAGCGCGATATTTTTCCCATCCTCTGATCGCGCGCCGCGCGCCGCTCACCAGTTATCCGTCACCGTCTTGCAGAGGCCGATGAAGGTCTCCTCGACCATGCTCATCCGCCGCCCCTGCCAGTGCAGGATGCCCCAGCGGCGCTTGAGCTTCATTTTTCCCAGCGGCAGCGCGACGAGCTTGCCGGCCTTGATCTCCGCGCGCGCGGTCCACGGCGCGAGGATGCTGATGCCGATGCCGAGTTTCACGAGTTCCTTGATCGCCTCCATGTTCGCGAGATCGAGCTGGCTGAAGA
>JBBQJR010000382.1:0-2728 GCA_038326125.1 Chthoniobacterales bacterium | reverse complement strand
CGAACTGCCGAAAAAAATACGTCGCGTCATTCGGCCCCGGCGCGGCCTCGGGGTGATACTGCACGCTGAAGACCGGCTTGTCCTTGCACGCGAGTCCCTCGACGGTCTGGTCGTTGAGATTGATGTGCGTGACTTCCACGTTCGACGGCAGCGACTCCGCATCCACCGCGAAGCCGTGATTCTGCGATGTGATCGTCACCTTCCCCGTGCGGAAATCCTTCACCGGCTGGTTGCCGCCGCGGTGTCCGAATTTGAGTTTGAAAGTTTTTCCGCCGACAGCGTAGCCGAGCATCTGGTGGCCGAGGCAGATTCCGAAAATCGGCGTGCGGCCCATGAGCTTGCGGATGTTGTCATGCACGTATGTGAGCGCCGCGGGATCGCCGGGGCCGTTGGAAAGGAACACGCCGTCCGGCTTCAGCGCGAGCACGTCCTCGGCGGAGAAAGTCGCGGGCACCACGCGCACGCCGAATCCCTCCTGCCGCAGCCGCCGCAGGATGTTCGTCTTCATGCCAAAATCATACGCCACGATCCGGTGCTTCACCGGCGGCAGCTTTTTAAAGACCTCGTTGCCCTCGCGGATTTCCACATTCGATCCATCGCCCTTCACGATCGTCCATTCGTGCGAAAGCTTGCTGTCCGGATCCCAGTCGAACGCTGCGCCTGGCGTGACTTCCTTCACAAAATCCGAGCCCACCATCGGCGGGGCGCTCTTCGCGCGGGCGATTGCATCCTCGACGGAAAGCTCACTCGTGATGCACGCCTGCATCGCGCCGCGCGAGCGCAGGTGCTTCGTGAGCGCCCGCGTGTCCACGCCCTGGATGCCGGGGATTTTCCATTTCACGAGATACGAATTCAGATCGCCCGTCGCGCGCCAGTTGCTCGTGATGGCGGAAAGCTCCTCGATCACAAACCCGCGCACATGCACCGCGCTGCTCTCGTCATCGAGCGGGTTCACGCCGTAGTTGCCGATCTGCGGCGCCGTCATCGCGACGATTTGCCCGCGATACGAGGGATCGGTGAGCACCTCCTGGTAGCCGGTCATCGAGGTGTTGAAACACGCCTCGCCGACCGCTGTTCCCGGAGCGCCAAATGATTCACCGATAAAGTGACGACCGTCTTCCAGTGCAAGGATTGCGCGCATGAGCGCGCGGAAGATGCGCAGCGTCGCCGCGAGTGCGAAGAAAAAAGTCGCAGAAAATGCGAGGCTGGAAAAATATAGCGCCGACGACTCGTCGGCCCGGTGGCGGCAAGACGGCGGTGGCAGTGTGGCAGCGTTGCTCGCAGGTGAGCGCGCTTCGAGAAAAGCAAAGGTGTCCGTGATTCTCACACGCGGTGCCGACGAGTCGTCGGCATCACATGGGCCGCGCTAAGGCGTGTTCGCTTCGAGCCAGGCGAGCGCCTTTCCGTAGCTTGCGCGCTGGAGGTAGTGGGCGAAGTCACCGGCGAGCGGGCGGGGGAGGGCGCTGCCGAGCTGCGCGATTTTTTCCGAGACAGCCTTCAACTTTTCCAAATGCGCAGCGGGATCGCGCGCGGAGAGTTCGCGGTCTGCGATGATGGCGAGGCGTTCGCGCAGGGCGTCGGCGAGTTGGGCGAAGAGGTCGGACATGGTGTTCGTTATTCGATGCGGATGGCCGCGGCCTGCGCCTGGAGTGACAGTTCGGCGGCGAGGAAGGCGTGATCCTGCGTCATCGCATTCTCGGTGCGGTGCAGGCAGTCGAGGATGAGTTGGCCGAAGAACGGGAAGCCCACTTCGCCGTGGCAGCGGATGTGGTGCTCGCCCTTGTTGTCCACGAGGAAAAGATGATCGCCTTCTTGGTCTGCGCCGACGTTGAGATACTTCCGCACCTCGATGTAGCCCTCGGTGCCGAGGATGAATGTGCGCCCGTCACCCCACGTGCGGAGGCCCTGCGGATTCAGCCAGTCCACGCGGACGTAGTTCGTCGCACCGTTGTCGGCGATGAGGTTCGCCTGGCCCCAGTCCTCGAACTCGGGGTGCTGCTTGTGGTGATAATTCGCGACCGCCGCATGCACGATGCGCGCGCCCTTTGCTCCCGTGTAGATCAGGAACTGCTCGAACTGGTGGCTGCCGAGATCAATGAGAATGCCGCCGCATTTTTCGCGGCTCCAAAACCACGCCGGTCGCGTCGCCGGATTGCTGCGGTGCGGCCCCATGCCCATGACCTGCACCACGCGGCCAATCGCACCCTGCTCGATGAGCTGCCCCGCGCGCACGCTCGCCTCCACGTGCAGCCGCTCGGAATAATACACGGCATATTTTTTCCCCGTGCGCTTCACGGTCGCGCGCGCCGCTTCGAGCTGCGCGAGCGTGGTGAAGGGAGCCTTGTCGGTGAAGTAATCCTTGCCCGCATCGAGCACGCGGCAGCCGAGCGGCCCGCGATCACTCGGCACTGCGGCGCTGGCGACGAGCTGCACGTCAGGCTGCGCAAGCACTTCGTCCATTGAGCGCAGCACCTTCGCTGCGGGATATTTTTCGCGGAATTTTTCCACCTTCGCTGCGTCGGGATCGAACACGTAGCGGCACTCGCCGCCCGCCTCCGTGAGCCCCTGACATTGCCCGTAGATGTGCCCGTGATCGAGCGCCGCCGCCGCGAAGACAAACTCGCCCGGCTTCACCACCGGCGAGGGTTTGCCCACGGGGGCGTAGTTCATTCCGTCTGATTTCTGGTGTGCCATGCCTTTTGAAAATGAAGGGCCAGCGTGTGAAATG
>JBBQJR010000381.1:0-2770 GCA_038326125.1 Chthoniobacterales bacterium | reverse complement strand
CGTTTCATTCGGCGGTTTCACCTCGTGCAACGGCCGCAAAAAATCCGGCTGCGCAAAGACCAGCGCCGGCGGCAGCCACGCGGTGCGGATGAGATCCTGCTTGCCGTAGCAGTCCGCGAGGATGCGGTTGATCAGCGTCGCCCGCTGGATCATCGCCGCCTCGACGCCGCGCCATTCCTGCTGCGCCACGACGAGCGGAACCGGATCGAGCTCCCACGGACGCTCTACGCCGTGTGCGTCACCATAGACCGTGTACGTGATGCCCTGCTCGTGGATGATCTGCTCGCACGCGTCGCGCCGCCGCCGGATTTCCTCCACGCCGAGCGCGTCCAATTCTCCGAGCAGCGTCTGGAAATGCGGACGCGCCGATCCATCCGGCGCGCGCATTTCGTCGAAGGAGCCGCCGAGGTGCGAGTACTCCGCGAAAAGCGCGCCCTGCCGCTCCTGCGATTTTCCGCGCGCCCGCAGGTCGCCCGGAAATGTGGCGGGCGCATTTTCAGGCATGGCGCAGATCGAGCGTGAACGGGAAATGCGGATTCAACGGCGCGGCCGGCGCGGCGAATTTTCCCTGCGTCGCGCCGAGGATGGAAAAGCGCGACAGTCGTCGGCTCTCGGCTTCGTAGCTGTTCACGGGGAAAGTGTCATAGCTGCGCCCGCCCGGATGCACCACATGATACGTGCAGCCGCCGAGGCTGCGCTGATTCCAAGTGTCGTACAAATCGAACACGAGCGGCGCGTGGACGCCGATGGTCGGCTGCAGGCAATTCGGCGGCTGCCACGCGCGGTAGCGCACGCCCGCGACGCGCTCGCCGTTCACGCCAGTCGGGTGCAGCGGGATGCGGCGGCCATTCACCGTGAGCGCAAAACGCTCGCCGGAAAATCCGCGCACCTTCACCTGCATCCGCTCGAGCGAACTGTCCACGTAGCGCACCGCCCCGCCCGCCGCGCCCTCCTCGCCGAGCACATGCCACGGCTCGAGCGCCGCGCGCAATTCGACCTGCACATCGCGCTGCGCAAAATCGCCGATGCGCGGGAAACGGAACTCGAAGTGCGGCGCGAACCAGTCGAACTCGAACGCTAATCCCGCGTCGCGCAGATCGTGAATCACGTCGCGAAAATCCGTCTCGCAGAAATGCGGGAGCATCCAGCGGTCGTGGATGTCCGTGCCCCAGCGCACGAGATCGTTCGTGTACGGCTGCCGCCAAAATTTTGCGACGAGCCCGCGCAGCAGGAGATGCTGCGCAAGGCTCATGCGCGCGTGCGGCGGCATTTCAAAGGCGCGCATCTCGACGAGGCCGAGGCGTCCGCTCGTGCCCTCGGGCGAGTAGAGTTTGTCAATGGAAAATTCTGCGCGGTGCGTGTTGCCGCTGGCATCGGTGAGCAGGTTGCGGAAGAGCCGGTCCGCGAGCCACGCCGGCGTGTACGGCGGGCCGGGCTTTTCCGCCTGCGACCCGCGCTGATCCGTCGCCGTCAGCCGCAAGCGCATTTCCTCCGGCGAAAGCCCCGAGGTCTGGCTGCCGTGGAGCTGCCGATCCAGTTCGTTGAACGCGACCTCGAGTTCATAGAGCGAATCGCTGCGCGCTTCGTCCACGCGCGGCGCCTGCGAGGTCGGGCCGACGAACAGGCCGCTGAAGAGCCAGCTCAGTGACGGATGATTTTGCCAGTACGCGATGAGCGAGCGCAGCAGATCGGGCCGCCGCAGCACCGGCGAATCCACGGGTTTTTCCGCGCCGATCAAAATGTGGTTGCCTCCGCCGGTGCCGGTGTGCCGTCCATCCACCATGAATTTTTCCGTGCCGAGCCGCGTCTGCCGCGCCTCTTCGTAGAGCACCGTCGTGCGGTCCACGAGTTCGTCCCATGTCTTGCTCGGGTGCAGGTTCACCTCGATGACGCCGGGATCGGGCGTGACCTTGAGCACGTTCAGCCGCGAATCGCGCGGCGGCGTGTAGCCTTCGAGGATGACGGGCATGGCGAGCTCCGCCGCAGTGTCTTCGACGGCGGCGGCGAGTTCGAGATAGTCCTCCAGCGTCGCGACCGGCGGCATGAAGACGTGCAGTTTGCCCGCGCGCGGCTCGGTGCAAATCGCCGTGCGCACGATCCACGGCGCGGATTCTCCCGGCTTCGGCTCGCGCGTCGGGTCGTCGCGCAGCGTCTCCATTTTCGCATCCTCCTCGCTCTGCCCGCGCCGCCGCTCCGCGGCAAATTCCCGGCGCGCGGGCGTGTCGGCGCGCTGGTAGCGCTCGCGGAATTCCGCCGGTGAGGGCAGCGGTCCGCGCTCGGCGGTCGGGTCCATTTCGACGATGTACGGATATTCCTCCGGCTTCACCCACGGCAGCGAATCGAGCGGCAGCCGCAGTCCCATCGGCGAATCGCCGGGCGCGAGAAACAGCCTCTCCGAGCGCAAAAACCACGGCCCGCTGCTCCACATCGGCGCGTGATTTTTCCACCCGCGCTGAATCGGCAGCACATGCCCGACGACGCTGTCGCTCCCCTGCCCCGCGATCTTCGCCACGCGCGCACGCTCGGCTTTCGTCTTCTCGTCCTCGTCCTGCGGCTTCGCATTCGCCGGCAGCCGCCGCTCATTCCAGACGTGATGAAACGGATCCTCGTGCGCCGGCAGGATCCATTTTTCCTCCACACCGAGCCGCGCACCGAGCGCCGCGATGAACTTCGCGGAGTGCTCGTTCGTGTGGCCGTGATTCGCGGATTCCTCGGCAATGAGATCATCGCGCTGCCACACCGGCACGCCGTCCTTGCGCCAGTAGCAGCC
>JBBQJR010000380.1:0-2771 GCA_038326125.1 Chthoniobacterales bacterium | reverse complement strand
CATTTCGCGCCGCGCGGCAATTTGGCTTCGCGATCAAATGGGGCTGGCGCTGGATCGTGAACGAGCCGCGCTGGTGGCTCGCCTGCCTCGCCGGCGCACCCGCCGCCCTCGCGCAGCGCCGCGCCCTGCCGTGGCAAAAATATCGCGCCTGGATGAAACTGATCCGTCACCCGATCGCGGACGAGGCGGAGTGGGACGCAACTTTCGGCACGCGATGAAGATTTCCTTTTCCGCCACCAATCCGTGCCACATGTGGCCGACCGCGCGCGCCATCGCGCAGGAAGGCGCGCTCGGGCATTTTTACTCCGGCTATCCCGCTTGGAAAATCGCGGACGCGAATCCCGCGCAACTCCGCTGCTCGAGCTTCCGCACGAACATCGTGTACGGCCTGTTGAAATACGCGCCCGCCGCGCTGCGGCCGAGTGCGCGGCGGCTTTTCGTGTGGCAGGATCGCGGCTTCGACCGCTGGGTCGGCGCGCATTTGGAGCCGTGCGATTTCATCCACGCGATGCCGGGACAGGCGTTGCACACTTTCCGCGCTGCGAAAAAACTCGGCATCTGCACTGTGCTGAATCACGCCACCGGCCCGGCGCGCGAATGGGTGCGCATCATGCGCCCGGAATACGAGCGCGTCGGCCTGCGGCTCGAAAAGGAATGCCCGTACGACGACGTCTATTTTGCGCGCGAGGAGGAGGAATATGCGCTCGCGGATCTCCACTGCGCGGCCTCGACGATCGTCCGCTCGCAACTCCTCGCGAGCGGCATCCCCGCCACTCAAATTTGGGTCGCCCCGTACGGAGCGGACACGAATGCGCGCGTCTTTCAGCGCGCGGAGAATGCGTCACCGCCGCCGGCGTTCCGCATCCTTTTCGCCGGGCAAATCTCGCTCCGCAAAGGCATCCGCACGCTGCTCGATGCGCTGACGCTCGCGGACCGCGCGCATTGGAAAATGGAATTCATCGGCGCGCGCTCGGCCGAGACCGCGCAGGATTTTGCCGCGTACCGCGGCGCGACCCCGCTCACCTTTCACGGCGCGCTGCCGCAGGAGCAGGTCGCCCGCGCGATGCGCGACAGCAGCGTGCTCGTGCTGCCGTCGCTCGAAGAGGGCTTCGGACTCGTCGTGCCACAGGCGCTGAATTGCGGCTGCCCCTGCCTCGTGAACAATCGCGTGGGCGGCGGCGACCTCGTGCGCCAGCGCGACAACGGCAGCATTTTCCCCGTCGGCGATGCGCCCGCGCTCGCGGCGGAACTCGACTGGTGGGAGCGGAATCCCCGGCGCACGAAGGACAACTTCACGTGGACGGCGGCTGCTCGCACAATTATTGCGGAGAGCGAGGCAGCACTCCGCCGATGAATTTTTTCCCGCGACCAGTCAGGCGAACAGCCAGCGCGCCGCCGCCGCTGCGGCCCAGCGTGCCGCCAGCCGAAGCTCCCTCCCCGTGGGAGTCGCCGCGCCCGCAACCCGCGGCCAGCATCGCCACACTCATCGGCCTCATCCTCACGGCGTTTGCCGTCAGCAGCGGCGGCTCCGCGCGGCCGCCTTCCGAAATGGCCTCGGTCGCCGCGATCGGCACCGCCGCCTCCCTCCTGCTCGGATTCGCCTTCGAGGTGCGGAAAGGGCTGAACAATCTCATCCGCGCGGATGTCCTCGCGCTGCTGGCGTTCTATTTTCTCACGCTCTTCGAGTTTCTTTTTCCGCAGGTTAATTTCGACAGCATGGCGGCGCACGAGAGCGCCGCGACGGCGATTTACTCCGTCCTCATCGGTTTCGCCGGGATGGTTTTCGGCCGGCATCTTCTCCATCCGCGGCGGCAGCCGTTTCAAAAAATCCTCACCCACGAAATCCCGCCCGGCATCTTGCTGCTGATTTTTTGGATCTCATTTTGCATCGGCTATCTGCATCAGTGGTCCGCGCCCGCCGTCGGCTGGGATCCGGTGAAGTGGATGGATTACTGCCTCGCACCGCGCTTCGAGCAGCCGTGGGGCCGCGGGCGTTTCGGCAATTTCAGCGCGCTGCTCTACGAACTGAACATGCTCATCAATCTCGTGCCGCCGCTTGCGGGCATCATCCTCGCACGTCGGCACCGCTTCGGGATGATCGCACTCGTGCTCGTGCTGCTCGCATATCTGCTCACGCTGTTCCTCGCCTTCGCCGGCGGCACGCGCAATATTCTGGCGACCTACCTCGTCACGTTCGTCATCGGCTTTGCCTTCGCCGGGGCGAAGGGCCGGAAAAATGAACTGCTGCTCCTGAGCGGCACCGCCGTCGCGGTGCTCGTCTTCGGCACAATCACCATGCCGCGCATCCGCACCGTGGGGCTGAAAAAAGTGCTCTCCGGCGAGGTCGCATTCTCCCAGGCAAAATCGGAGACCATGTACGTGGACTACAATTTGTACAACATCTCCAAGCTGACCGAAGTCTTCCCGAGCAAGATGCCCTACCTCGGCCTCGAGGTGCCTTACCTCGCGCTCATCCGGCCGATCCCGCGCGCGCTTTGGAAAGGAAAACCCGAGGGACTTTCGAACAGCATCGAAAAGGCGCTCGGCTATTTCGGCGGGAACATCACGATCTCCGCGAGCTACGCCGGCGAGGCCTACATGTCTGGCGGGATGTTCGCGGTCCTCCTCATTTCCATTTTCTTCGGCGCGATCAACGGCTGGTGGTCGCACCTCATGGGGCCAAAAAATTCCGAACTCGGCATCCTCATTTACTCGTCCGGCTTTTTTGCCGCCGTGATTTCGATGCGCAGCCTCTTCACGTACACGACCGC
>JBBQJR010000379.1:0-2802 GCA_038326125.1 Chthoniobacterales bacterium | reverse complement strand
CTTGTCGCGCCAGTAGGCCGCGATCGCCTCGCCCGTGCAGAGCGGCGGGATGCTCTCGGCAGCGGTGTTGAGATACGTGATTCCCGCGAGCGTGGGAAAATCGCGGAGGCGGGTGGATTCGGTGAGCATGGGAAAAATGGGATGCTTCAGACTGCGCGAGGCGCGTCCTTTTGCCGCCACAAAAAGTGCATGGAGAGCACGCCGATCCACGGCAGCAGGCCGGCGATGACGAGCCCGAGGTCGTAGCTTTTCGTGCGGTCCGCGAGCCAGCCGAGGAGCGGCTGCAGCGGCGAAGTGACGGCCCACACCCACAGGCTCAGCAGGCCCGTGAGGCGACCGACGTGCGTCGCGGAAAGCTCCTGCGTGAAGCTGTAGTAGCACGGAAAAAGTGCGAGCGCGCCCGCGCCGATGAGCAGCAGCACGGCGAGCAGCGGCCACCCTTTTCCCAGCCACGGGATGAAAATGCTGAGTGACGTGAACACACACGCGCCCGCGAACACGCGGCGCTTTGCCTCGTGCGAGGCGAGGCCGCGCCGGCGGATGAGCCAGAGGGAAATCACGCCGGCGAGGATGCACCCGACATCGGTGGCGATGAAGTAGAGCGAGTTGAAATCGAGAGCCTCGATCCTGCCGTAGCCGCGGCCGGTCTGCAGAAATTTCGGGAGCCACGCGCGGAAAATGTGCCACGCAATTTGCGCGCCGGTGAGCAGCAGCGCCACGGCCCAGAAGCGCGGACCGCGCAGGATGGCGAAAAGCTCGGTGCGATCGGTTTTTGATCGCACGGCCACGGCGACGGGCAGATCGCGCGGCCGGAGAAAAACGAGCCACGCCGCGACCCAGAGCAGCCCGACGCCGCCCACCGCGATGAACGGCATGCGCCACGAGCCGGCCTCCCCGGTCATCATCACTTTCATGATCTGGGGCGTGAGGATCGCGCCGAGCGATGCGCCGCTCTGCAGGACGCTGTTGCCCATCGTGCGATCCTTTTCATCGAGCAGCGTGAACGTGGTTTTGATGGCGCACGGCCAGTGCGCCGCCTCGAAAAATCCGAGCAGCGCGCGGCACACCATGAGTTCAGAAAAGCCGCGGCTCCAGCCCGTGGCCATGCCGGTGAGCGACCACGCCGCGAGCACGGCCGGGTAGAGAAAATAGACGCTCACGCGATCCGCGAGAAAGCCAAACACCAGCGAGCCGAGTGCAAATCCCCAGCCAAAGGTCAGTTCGAGATTTCCGTAGTCCTGCTCGGTCAGATGCAGCTCGTCGGTGATGCTCACGGACGCGTTCGCGAGCGTCGTGCGATCCATGTAGTTGATCATCGTGGCGAGCAGCAGCAGGCCGGTGATCCACCATTTCCACGAGGCGCGGTGCGCGCGTTGGGTTCCGCTTTTCACTCGGAAAATCCCGCTCAGTACGTCGCGCGCCCGCCGCTGAGATCGAAGACCGCGCCGGTCGAAAACGAGCATTCTTCCGAGCACAGCCACGCGACGAGCGCAGCGGCTTCGGTGATTTTCCCGAAGCGGCCCATCGGGATTTTGGAGAGCATGTAGTCAATGTGCGACGGCGCCATTTGCGTGAGGATGTCCGTCGCGATCACCGCGGGCGTGATGCAGTTCACGATGACGTTGCTCGTCGCGAGTTCCTTGCCGAGTGACTTCGTGAGCGCGATGACGCCGGCCTTCGATGCGCTGTAATGCGCGGCGTTCGGATTGCCTTCCTTGCCCGCGATCGAGGCGATGTTGACGATGCGTCCGTAGCCGTTGCGCAGCAGGTGTGGGATGACGGCGCGGCAGCAGTGGAATGGGCCGTTGAGATTGATGTCGAGTACGTGCCGCCACTCGGCGGGATCGGTTTCCCAAGTCCTCGCATTCGCGCCCGCGATGCCCGCGTTGTTCACGAGGATGTCCACCTTCCCGAGCGACTGCGCGGTCGCCGCCGCGCCGGCTTCCGCCGAGTCGGCGCGCGTCACATCCACGACGGCAGTGTGAACGGTGCCGAGCGATTGCAATTCCTCCGCCGCCTGCGCGAGCGCCGCCGCATCCACGTCCCAAAGTGAAACGCTGGCACCCGATTCGAGCAGCCGTCGCGCGATGGCGAGGCCGATGCCGCGAGCGCCGCCGGTGATAATGGCGCTGCGAGTGGTGAGATCGATTTGGTTCATGAGGAGTTCGAGGCTTAATCAAAGAGGATGGACCGAGGTCAAAGCGAGGGTTTTAGAAGTTAGAAGTTAAGGCCATTTCCAAGCTCAACGCCTAACATCGAACTTCTAACTTCTAACGCTTAAAGCTCACTTGCGTTCACCTACGCGATGATGTCCTTCACGACACGCCCTTCGACATCCGTGAGGCGGAAATCGCGGCCCGCATATTTGTAAGTCAGCCGCTCGTGATTGAGGCCGAGCAGGTGCAGGATCGTCGCGTGCAGATCGTGGATGTGGACCTTGTCCTCCTGCGCGAAGTAGCCGTAGTCGTCCGTCGCGCCGTACGCGATGCCCGGCTTCACGCCGCCGCCGGCCATCCACATCGTGAAGCCGTTCGGATTGTGATCGCGCCCGTCGCCACCCTGCGCCGTCGGCGTGCGGCCAAATTCCCCGCCCCACAGCACAAGCGTGTCGTCGAGCAGTCCGCGCGATTTCAGATCCTGCAAAAATCCCGCGATGGGCTTGTCCACTTCCGCGGCGTTCTTCGTGTGGCCTTTGAAAAGATTGCTGTGCTGGTCCCACTGCACCTCGCCATCACTGTGCGTCACCTGCACGAAGCGCACGCCGCGCTCGAGGAAGCGCCGCGCCATGAGGCACTGGCGGCC